>CAJPPE010000009.1 GCA_905372345.1 uncultured Treponema sp.
GAACTCCTTGACCTTATGGACTTAAATTGAAAAAAATCACAATGAACTTAATTAAACTTACTCATGAGCCGGTAGGAAAAAAGCAAACAAAGAAGAAGGCTTCTATGAAATAAAAATTAGGTCTCTGTATAATCAATGATGATTACTTATTTTTGGTTTTACAACTTTTATTATGCGGTTGCCCTGAGTTATTTATTACATGTTCTTTAAAAAATTTGATCGTTTTTTATAGTTCAAGTGACAAATAATAAGATTTATGCTAGAATACCCCGATATACATTGTAAGTGAAAAATAAACTTGCGAGAGGTTTTTATGAATAAAATCTTTAAACAAATAGAAAAAATAGGCATTGTACCTGTCATCGTTTTAGACAATGAAAAAGATGCTCTTCCATTGGGGAAAGCCCTCTCTGCCGCCGGCCTTTTTTGTGCCGAAATTACATTTAGAACGGAAGCCGCCGAAAAAGCTATTCAAGTTTTTTCAAAAAACTTTCCGGATTTTCTTGTAGGAGCAGGCACGGTTCTTTCCACGGAACAAGCCGACAAAGCTATCGCTGCAGGAGCAAAATTCATAGTCAGCCCCGGACTCAATCCTAAGGTTGTAGAGCACTGCGTTAACTCAGGCTATCCGATAATTCCGGGAGTTTCCACCGCAGGAGAAATAGAACAGGCTATGAGCTTCGGCCTTGAAGTAGTCAAATTTTTTCCGGCTGAGGCTGCAGGGGGCTTAAAATTTATAAAAGCTATTTCCGCACCGTACCCGAATATAAAATTTATGCCGACCGGAGGAATAAACGCTCAAAATATTGCGGAATATGCGGCCTTTTCAAAGGTAATAGCCTGCGGCGGAAGCTGGATGGTTTCAAAAGAGCTTATATCTTCAAAAGATTTTAAAAAAATAGAAGAAGAGTCTTCCATTGCATTACAAATAGTAAAAGAAACTCGAAATCCTAAAAAAAATCCGGGTGCTTTAACGCCCATTTCATACCCAAAACCTTCAACAGAAATAAAGGCCTCAACATCAAATGAAAGCTCTTTAAACGCCAGCATTGAAACAAACAAAGCACCCAAAGTTATAACAATGGGCGAAATTATGCTCCGCCTTTCCCCCACGGGCTTTAACCGTTTTGTTCAAGCCGACGCGCTGGAATTGGTTTTCGGCGGAGCGGAGGCAAACGTCGCAGTTTCTTTAGCCAACTTCGGAATGCAGTCCTCATACATAACAAAACTGCCGGCCCATGAAATAGGCCAAGCGGCAGTAAATTCCTTGCGCCGATACGGGGTAGATGTTTCAGGCATAGTCCGCGGAGGGAAGCGTGTAGGTATCTATTTTTTAGAAAAAGGAGCTTCTCAGCGTGCCTCCAAGGTAATATATGACAGAGCCAATTCTGCCATTGCCGAAGCCTCACCGAGTGACTTTAACTGGAAAGAAATTTTTAAGGGTGCCTCATGGTTCCATTTTACAGGGATCACTCCCGCTTTAAGTAAAAATGCTGCCGAAATTTGTCTTGAGGCCTGCAAAACGGCAAGATCAATGGGTATTACCGTTTCATGCGACCTTAACTACCGCAAAAAACTTTGGACTCCCGATGAAGCAAAAGAAACAATGAGCAGTATCTGCGAATTTGTCGATATCTGTATTTCAAATGAGGAAGACGCTGAAAAAGTTTTCGGTATAACCTCAAAAAATACGGATGTAAGTTCCGGCAAGCTGAATGAAAAAGGCTATAAAGAGGTTGCTGCAAAATTGTGCAAAAAATTCGGTTTTCAAAAAGTAGGAATAACCCTGAGAGAATCCACCTCAGCCAGCGAAAATAACTGGTCGGCCATGCTTTATACAAAAGGCAAAGCATATTTTAGCAAAAAATACACAATGCAGGTTATTGACAGACTGGGCGGAGGCGACAGCTTTGCCGCAGCCTTAATCTGTGCCGAATTAAAAGGCTTTAAACCTCAAAAACAAATCGACTTTGCTTCAGCCGCCTCTTGCTTAAAGCACTCCATAAACGGCGACTTTAACCAAGTTTCTTTTGATGAAGTTTTAACCCTCGCCCAAGGAGATGCATCGGGAAGGGTTCAGCGGTAAGGGAAAGAAAAGTACAAGTCGAAAATGGTATTAGATGCAATTTTTGGATTTCATTTAATACATTCAAAGCCGGTGATTTAAGTTTACAGACTTTTATAAGCCCTTGAGTGAAGTAAAGTTTATATGTTATAATAGAAAAGAGCGCAGGGTTACTTGCGGTAAATATTTTTAGAGAGGTGAATTATGGATAAAGTAAAACTTGAAAGAATGAAAAACGATAAAGGTTTTATTGCGGCATTGGATCAAAGCGGCGGAAGTACGCCTAAGGCTTTGGCAGCTTACGGAGTTCCCGAAACGGCATATTCCAATGAAGATGAGATGTTTGATCTTGTTCATGCTATGCGTACAAGAATAATCACAGGAAAAGCCTTTAATTCCAATAATATTTTGGGTGCAATTTTATTTGAACAAACAATGGAAAGGGAAATTGAAGGAATGCCCACAGCCGACTTCTTATGGGAAAAAAAGAAGATTCTCCCCTTTTTAAAGGTCGATAAGGGGCTTGCCGACTTAAAGGACGGGGTTCAGCTTATGAAGCCGATACCCAATTTGGACGCTATGTTAAAGCACGCCGTAGAAAAGCACATTTTCGGAACAAAGATGCGCTCCGTTATAAAAGAAGCAAATCCTCAAGGAATAAAGGCTGTTGTAGATCAGCAGTTTGAATTGGGTATTCAAATTGCAAAGGCCGGGCTTGTTCCTATTATTGAACCTGAAGTAGATATTAAATCTCCCGACAAGGCCAAGTGTGAAGAAATCCTCAAAAAAGAATTGGAAGAACACCTTAAAGCCTTGCCGAAAGACTTGCTTGTAATGTTTAAACTTTCAATTCCTACAAAAGAAAATCTTTATGAGGAATTCACAAAACATCCTCAGGTAATTAGAATGGTAGCCCTATCAGGCGGTTATTCCAGAGATGATGCAAACAAACTCTTGGCTAAAAACAGAGGTATGATTGCAAGTTTCTCCAGAGCTCTTGCCGAAGGTCTTTTTGCAAGCCAAAGCGATGATGAGTTTAATGCAACCTTAGAAAAAACAATCAAGGGCGTTTACGAAGCTTCGATAACATAGTTATTGTCTTTCCTAAGAGCTGCAGCTTTCGCATTCCTCGACTTCGAGGGAGCGGCTTCGCACATAATAGATTGACTTAACGCCTTCTTCCCAAGCCTTTACATAGAGCGAAAGCACCTTGCTGAAGGTAAATTCGTTTGTAATGTAAAGGTTCACGGATTGAGCTTGGTCAATATGGCGTTGCCGTAGGCCTGCGGCTCTTATACTCCAGCCTTGTTCAATATTATGGGCGTTTTTATAAAGCCAATAGGTTTCCGGTGAAAGAGAGGGGGCAACCCTAGGCATTAGAGAACCTTTTTTCTCTTCTAAAAAATACTTATTCATAATCGGGTCTACACCGGCAGTTGTGCCTGCTATAATCGAGGTTGAGCTTGTAGGTGCGACAGCCAAAAGATAGGCATTCCTCATTCCGTTTGATTTTACTTCCTCTGCGAGAGCCTTCCATTTTTCGTCAACATAATTCCGCTTTTTAAAATACTCTCCTGTCTGCCAATCGCTTCCTTCAAAGTAAGAATAGGAGCCTTTTTCTTTTGCAATTTGTGAAGAAGCTTTGATTGCTGCATAATTTATTCTTTCAAAAACTTTATCTGCAAAGTTAAGGTGCTCTTCGCTTTCCCATGCAATGCCGTTTTTTGCAAGGGCATGATGATAGCCCGAAGCTCCCAAACCGATTGACCTGTATCGGCTATTGGTAATTTGTGCATAGGGAATAGGATAAAAGTTTAAGTCTATAACATTGTCCAAGGCACGCACTGCCGAAGAAACGATTGTGTCAATTTCTTTTTCATCGTTTACATCTATGTTTCCGAGAACAAGGGAAGCCAGATTACATACAACAAAGTCTCCGGGGATAGTAGTTGTAGCAACGACAGTATCTCCGTCTTCAGTTTTTATTTCGATGCTTTTATGTTTTATCCCGCTCATATTTTGAGAAATCTCGGTGCATAGGTTTGAGCAGTAAATCATTCCCTTGTGAGGATTAGGATTTGTTTTGTTTGCATGGTCGCGGTTAAAAGCAAAAGGGGTGCCCGTTTCAACGGCCGATTTTAAAATTAAGCGAACCAATTCTTTTATAGGAATTTCTCTTTTATTGATGCGGGAATCGGCAATGCAGTCTTTATACCTCTTTTCCCATTCTTCTCCGTAAAAATCTTCGAGGGCATAGCCTTTGATTTTTAAAATTTCATGGGGACACATAAGGTGCCAAGAAGAATTTATATCATCGCGGACGATTTTCCAAAAAAGATCGGGATAGCAGACTGCCGGAAAAACATCGTGAGCCTTCATTCTGTCATCTCCGTTATTGGTGCGGAGCTGTAAAAATTCGGGTATGTCCTTGTGCCAAACATCGAGGTAGACGGCGACCGAGCCCTGCCTTACTCCAAGCTGGTCAACTGCAACAGCCGTATCGTTTGCAAGTTTTATCCAGCGGATAATTCCGCCTGCCGCTCCCATAAACCCGCGTATGGGCGAACCCACTGCCCTGACCTTCCCAAAGTAGAGCCCCATACCTCCCCCGAATTTGGAAACCTTGGCAAAGTTATCTATGCTGCGGTAAATGCCGTCAAGGGAATCGGGAACGGTATCTATAAAGCATGAAGAAAGCTGATGGTAAGGCTTTCGGGCATTTGAAAGGGTGGGGGTCGCCATCGTAACTTTTAAGCTGCTTGTCATATCGTAAAAACGCCTTACCCATTCAAGCCGGTTTGATTTTTCTTTCATTGCCAAGTGAAGGGCAATACCTAAAAACATTTCCTGAGGCGATTCAAGAACGGTGTTTGAATGAGTGCGAATAACGTAGCGGCGTAAAAGAAGGTCGAGGGCGCTATAGGTAAAAAGCTTATTTCTTTCTTCGTTTATAAATGAAGCCGCCTCTTCCAACTCATCACGGCTATAGGCTTCGCAAATATATGTCCCGTAGAGACCTTCGTTTTCAAGGTATTTGATTTTTTCATAAAAAGAATGAATCTGCCTTTTTTCAAGCTCGGTTTTTAGTTTTAATTTAAATTGCAGCATTAAAAGGCGTGCCGCAATAAATTCCCAGTCCGGGGCATCTTGAGCGGTAAGTTCGACGGAGGCCTTAATAAGCATAGCTAGGGATTCGGTCTCGCTCATATTTTCTTTTCTAAAAGAAAGGAATTTATGTGCGAGCAAGTTAAGGCTGTACTCGTCCGAAGTAAAGTCGTTTTGAATCTCGGTAAGAACCGGCTGGATTTCTATTGTATCAAAAAAGCGGCTTATCATTTGACGGGAATCCCGCCTCTTTGTGCGGCCGACACGGTAGAGTATAAAGTTTTTTACTTCCGCATAGTAGTTGTGTTCTATTAAAGTTTTTTCTACCAAGTCCTGAATTGTTTCGACCTGAACAAGACTTCCGCTTTTTGTAAGCTCCAAGATATCTTCTTCTATTTCCTTTACCAAGGGCGGAATGAGAGTATCTAAATCTTTGTGCGGAGAATTTTCCACACTTTTAAAAGCGGAGCGGATAGCTCCTTCAATTTTTTCCGGTTCGTAATTTTTAGTTTCGCCGTTTCGTTTTATGATTTGCATTTTATTTTTCCTTATAAATTAAACACACTATATATTGTATATTTTATTGATTTTCGGCGATTATAACACAACATATAGTGTATGTCAAGGATGGGAGACTTCTTCGGCAAAAGAAGTACGGGAAGTTGATAAAAAAGGAGAACCATTTGTATCGACAGATTGACATATTCATATAAAAGGCCTATACTGACTTTTGCATCCCGAATTGCGTTAGACGCACGCAAAAGGAGAGGAGTTATGGTAATTCATATGAATATGTACCAGTCGCTCGGCTTTGCAATCGCTTGGTTGCTTGTCGGACGATTCATTAAGGCGAAGTTTGAGTTTTTTCAAAAGTATTGTATACCTGCCCCGATAGTGGGCGGCTTTTTGTTTGCACTGATCTCGTTAGCACTTCACGCAACAAAAGTACTCGACTTCGAATTTGACACAACCCTGCAAACCTATTGGATGGTAATGTTTTTTACCTCTGTGGGTTATAATGCAGGGTTTTCGATTTTAAGAGACGGCGGGAAAAAAGTTTTTATCTTTTTGGCTGTAGCTGTTATTTTTGCTATTTTGCAAAACGTAACGGCTCAAGGAGTCGCAAGACTTATAAACTTTAATCCGATGCTCGCCGTCATGCTGGGTTCAACATCCTTTACCGGAGGTTTCGGTACAGCGGCCTCCTTTGCACCGATTGTTGACCCTCAAAGCACCCTGGGAGCCTTATCCCTCGCAGTAGCCGTTCCCACCTTCGGCTCTTTGATAAGCTCCATCTTAGGCGGCCCCGTCGGAAACCGCCTGATAAAAAAATACGGCTTGGAACCTTCAAGTGCCAATGAAAGCATAAGAATTGATGAATCGGGAAACATCATCAAAACAACAAAAGTTGTTCAGAAAGTAGAAGCGGTTCATCCGAGCTTTATAAAAAGGCTATTCTTTAATCCCACAAAAGGCAGGGAAGAAGCACAAGAAGTCGTAACGGTTCAAGAAGAAATTATCCACAAAGCCTCCGCAAAAGGTGAAGTAGATAATTCGAAAACCAGCTCTGAAAAGCATCTTAGTAGTGAAAAGTTATTAATGGCTTTTATGCTTTTAGTTCTGGCTTCAGGTTTTGGTCTTTTTGTTACCAATTATCTTAATTCAATATCGCCCAAATTTAAATTCCCCATTTATATCGGGGCGATGATTTGTGCTGCCGTTATACGGAACATTGCAGATACTTCAAAAAAATTCAAGGTAAATATGGATGAAATTGATGCACTCGGAAATATTTCTTTGAATATGTTTTTGGCTTTAGCTCTTGTTTCGCTAAAACTTTGGCAGCTGGTAAGTTTGGCTATCCCTCTGATGATTATTTTAAGTGCACAAATCGTTCTTTTGTATTTTTACACCCGTTTTGTTACCTTTAAGGTTATGGGCGGAGATTACGATGCTGCGGTTATCACGGCGGGACACATCGGTTTCGGTTTTGCCGCAACCCCTAACGCCATGGCTAATATGGGCTCTATATGTGAAAAATACGGCTATTCAAAAATAGCCTTCTTTGTTGTTCCTATAGTCGGCTCCTTATTTATTGATTTTTTCAATATAATGATAATTGGTATTACCATAGGCTTGGTCGGCTAGTTTACGTTTTTAGCAATCTTAAGATTTTTTAAAGCGTTTTAAAATTATGCCGGCGGTTCGGTCTTTTGTTATAAGCAAAAGGCCGGCCCCAAGCCCTGCAAAAATAATAAAAGAAATAAAAAGCGGAATACCCTGTCCGATAAGTTTTCCGAATGAAGCAAATGGAGAATAAATCTTATCCTTCAAAAAATAAAGAGGAATTGAAGCGGCAATCGAAAAAATAAATATTTTTGCTATAAATAAAAAGGCCGGAAAGATTAGTCTTTTTACATCGATGGCCTTGTTCTTTTTTAAAAAAAATAAAAGAATAACTGTGTTTATAAATGAAGCTATCGTTAATGCAAGCGCTACGCCGTTTCCACCCATGGGCGCTACCAAAATAATAGCAAGCAGGATATTCACCCCAAAGCAGATTATACCTGCGATTGTCGGAGACTTTGAATCGCTTTGGGCATAAAAGGCAGGTGCAATGATTCTGTTTGCAGCAATCGCAAAAAGTCCGATTATATGAAAGTTAAAAATTCCCAATGTTAATTTTACCGAAGCATCATCGAATTTATTACTCTTGTAAATGAGGATGATTAAATTTTCTCCCGATAAAAGAGAAAAAAAAGTTGCGGGTATTGTGATTAAAGCTATCACCTTTATTGCTTGTAATAGAACGGTTTGGAAGGCCTCCCAATCTTTGCGTAAAGCAAGAGCCGACATTTCAGGGAGAATTACCGTCCCTATGGAAACTGCAAAGATTCCGAGTAAAAGCTCTTGTAACCGCAAAGAGTATTGTAAACTTGAGGCTATTCCAAGACCTGCCGATGTTGCAAGCGAAGTAGAAACCAAATCGTTTATCTGATAGGCCGCCATTCCGATTATGGTCGGACCGATAAGGGCAAGAACCTTTTTTGTTCCGGGGTTTGAAAAAGTTTTTGCAAGGCTTGTGAGTTTAAAACTAAAGCCCGTGTTTAGAACAAAGGGCAGCTGAAAAACCGCCTGCACAAGGCCTCCTGCAACAACACCGTATGACATTGCGACGGCAGGATCTCCAAAAGGTTTTGCAAAAATGTATGTAGAAGAAATTACGATTATGTTGAATAAAATAGGCGTAATGCCTGAGGGGGTAAAAATTTTTACTCCGTTTAAAATGCCTTGAAAAAAGGCTGCAACCGAAATTAAAAACAAATACGGAAACATTATCCGCGTTAAAAAAACGGTAGAATCATAGTCTGCAATGTTTTTAAAAAAAAGTTTTACTATCAGCGGAGAAAGTATTATGCCCAATGTGACTACAATGACAGTTGAAAAACTTACAAGAGTAAAAATAGAATTTAAAAACTCGTTTATTTCTTTTTTTGTTTTTTCGGACTCTTGCGAATCTTTGTGTTTTTGCAGATAGGCGTTAAAGGTCGGAATAAAGGCAACGGTTATGCTGTTTTCGGCAAAGAGTCTTCTAAAAAGATTGGGAAGCATAAAGGCTGTGGCAAAGGCGTCCGCCAATGGCCCTGTCCCTAAAAAATGAGACATAGTCATCTGGCGGACAAGTCCTAAAATCCTTGACCCTAAAACTAAAAGAGAAAGCTTTGATCCACTTTTTAGGAGCGATTTATTTTCAACCTTACCCATAACAATCAAGAATTATACAGGCTTAGCGTTTATAATGCAAGATGGTGTAAAAAATCATGGGGAGGCATTCAGTTTTTTGTGTCTATTGATATGTTAAGACATAGGAGAGAAATAATTGATAATCATTCTATAATATTTAGTAAGTAATAGTTGACATTATTTGAAATCTATGCTTAAATATACTTATGTTGAGTGTTGCTAACATCGAATATAATTTAGCTTATTCTTGTGCCCCTTGTTTGGCAGGGATTAAACCCTCAAATTTGTTTTCTATTTCGGCAAAGGATTTTAAGCAGTTTTTTTTGCTTGATAAGGATTTGTTTGAAGCTAAGGGTTTCTACTTAAAAGTTTTGTGTGCTTGTGAACGGGGCGTGCAGATTCTTTTGTATAAAAAAGAAGCTCTTGAGGCTTTGATTAGAAGTGAAAGGGTAAAATCGGCTCTTTTAATGTTCGGTTATGAGCCGGATATGAGTTTGGAAGATATGCTGAATCTTTTAGCATCCAGAATGCACAGCTCGCAGGCAGACAGGCATTGTAAAAGGTGCTGTTCTTTTCCGCATGAGATAGGGCTTTTTTTGGGTTATCCTGTATACGATGTTTTGGAATATTACAAGCGTCATGGAGAGGGCTGTATTTTTTCGGGCTATTGGAAGGTTTATGCCGATGCCGAAAAAGCTGCCGAAACCTTTGACCGATATAATGAATGCAAAAAGCATTTTGCTTTGCAGATAGAAAAAGGATTAAGACTTTACGATTTGTTGAGTGCTTAATCTTTAATTAATTTTTTTAACCATTGGAGGTTTTTTTATGGCAAAAATCGCTGTTATTTATTGGAGCGGAACTGGAAATACTCAGTCGATGGCTGAGTCTGTTCTTGAAGGCTTAAAGGCCGGCGGAGCGGATGCTTCTCTTTTTACCGTTTCGGAATTCGGATCAAAAAGCATTGATGATTATGACAAGATTGCATTCGGCTGCCCCGCAATGGGTTCCGAAGAACTTGAACCGGATGAATTTGAGCCCTTCTTTGCTTCAATAGAAGGAAAATTATCCGGCAAAAAGATTGCCTTGTTCGGTTCGTATGAATGGGCAGGAGACGGTTCGGGTGGAGAATGGATGAGAAACTGGGAAGCAAGGTCAAAAGAAAAAGGAGCCGACTTATTTGAAGAAGGCTTGATTATCTATGATGCCCCCACCGCTGCCGGAAAGGATAAGTGTAAAGAATTCGGTGAAAGATTTGCAAAATAAATTCCGATAAATCCTGTTTGTTTTTATAATTAAAAAAGTTTAAAAATTAATTTTTTAGGGCTTAGAAAACGGCAGCCTAGACTGCCGTTCTTTAGGCCTTTTTTTATTTGATAACTAATTTATTTGACAACTAAGATTTTTCGCACTTCGTCAATTTCGGGGCCTGCAATTCTGACAAAATACATACCGCTTGCGACGGGGTTTCCGCCGTTGTTTCTTCCGTCCCAATTAACAAAATGGTCTCCGGCATCTTTATGAGAGCGTTCCAGAGTGCGTATGACATTGCCGTCTAAGGTCATAATCTGAATTGTGAGAATTCCCGATTTTTTTAGGTGGGCACCAATGGTTGCCTCCTGATTCTTGTTAGGATTTATAACATTGTTAAAGACGGAAACGCCGCCTTTTTGCTTTTGTACTCCTACAATTTTAAAATTCCAGACATCAAAGGAAAGGATATCATTTGAATCTGTTAAGCGTGCACAAGGAAGCCAACCTTTATAGACGAACATAAACTGCCCTACCTTATCTTTTACTAAGTAGCTGTCAGTTGAAGGAACAATGAACTTTATCTGATTTGCCCCTCCGTCAGGGATAGGAGAATATTCGTGTGTATTCATTTGGGAATTTGCATGGACTGTTGCCTGAGGAGGCGGAGTAATAGTATTGGGGTACCAAAATGAGCCAGCAGGGCTGTCTTTTGAGATAAAATACAGCTTAACATCGTCTGAACCTGCAATTACTGAAGGTATCGTAACGTCCAGTGTAACTAATGAGGGATCATCGGGTTCTGCTCCAAAATCATAAAGAACAATGGAGTTAAAAGCCTTTAACGGTTTTACCATGTCGATTCCGATGTCGGAGATATAGGTTTTCTCCTTAGGTGTACCAAAATAGTCTAGTTTCACCTTATGAGTATTGGTAAGAATATCATCCACTGAAATAGGTCTATTAAGCTCAATTTTCCATGTTCGCCCTGACTGTACTGTATTTTCTAAAATAGATGAATAAAGAGGAGTTCCTCCGCTGTTTGTGATTGTTAAATTACTGCTGCCTATCACTTTAAATTCTTCGAGAGATAAACCTGTGTCATTAAACAAAAGATAGATATGATTATCATTGGGCTTAGCAAAGGAATTTACTATAGTCAGATTCGGTTTTACAAATATCCAGCCGTTTTTACTATTTTTGTTGCCGGCATCATCCTTACTGTCTTTTACAACATAGTAGTTACCCTCAGGCTGAATTTTTACACTGTCGGTATATATCCTTAGAAAATTTCCTTTTGCATTATTTGAAGAATCCAAATCATGATTGGTGCTTAGATAAATTTTTGCATCATTATAGCCGTAAATTGTTAATAGGTTACCACTTGCTCCGGAGAGAATTAAATCTCCGGTTACAGAAATTTCTCCATCTATTTTAAGAAGTCTTCCGGCGGTTGTTGTTGTACAAATAAGGTTGTGAAATTTAGTATCATCTTTATTCGTTTTCCCTGTTATTGTAACAGTACTTGTTGCATCCAGAGGTGGTGATGGTAAGTCTGCGGCATGAAATAATGTTACCGTTTTGCTGTTTATTGCTGCATCAAATTTTCCTTGATTATTCAGGCCCACGGTAATAGTTATATCTGATTCAAGCTGCAAAGTTGCACCTGACTCTATTTGCAAATTTTGGATTTTACCATCGATAATATTATTACCACCTATACCTGAAAGTTTTTGTGTTCCGCTTCCATTAAAGATGATTAAGCCTCTGATGCCTGCATTGGAGGATGCATTTAATTTTTTTGCAGTAAGATTACCGCCGACTGTTATAATGCCTCCGGTAAAGGCTAATTCGTCTGTGATATTAATATTTTTTGCAGTAATTCCTCCCCAAGATGTCCATTTCGCAGCATCTATATCTGTTGCGGATGTAATATCTCCACCCTGTGAGTTCCAGGTTCCCGTTACCTTAATTTTATTTGCTGAAATATCGCCTTTTGTATTTATTGCTGAACCTTTAAGAGTAACATCAGACCCTCCCGCATTTATTGTGTCGTTATAAGTTTGATTTCCGCTGCCTGTGTCGAGGGTTATAGATTTATTCACGGTTAATTGTTCTTCAACCACAAGAGAAGCGGCTTTTATAGTACCCGGCACACCGGATGCAAATTTTAACTTTTTATAGGGACCTTGCCAAATTCCTGCGTTTGGAGCTATTACGTTTTGGTAAATTATGGTAGATCCTGATTGATGAGCAAAACTAGGGCTACCCATTTCAAGCCATATTTTTTGAGCAGCGGAGCCTTCCATATAAACGGTACCATGGTTATCAAGAGATTTCTGTTCAATTATAGTTCCCTTTAAATTTAATTCTGCCCCTGCTTCAACGGTAACATGTTTTGCTTTATAAATAGTAGGAGGCGCCGGAGGAGGGGGAGAGGTCAATTCAGGGTAGTTAGTGCAACCTGACGGAATTATAACATTTGTTGACTCTGTCGGTGCAGTAGGAACAGGATTCCTTGGTACCCAGTTTTGTTGGTTATTCCAATTTGTATCAATTTTTCCTGTCCAAATTAGTGCTGTAGGTGAATCGAATACCCAGTTGAAAGGTTTACCTGCGGCAAGATCTATGTTAGAGCCGTAAGGTTTACTTCCTGCTGTTCTGTACTTATGTGGTGATTCAATGGGAATATTTGTTTTGACCTTAAGCCATTTTCCGCCTAGCATACTGTTGTTAAGCTCAATAGAGGAACTGTTCGACGCTCCTGTAATTGTAAGTAATTTATCATCAGTGATACCCGAGCCTTCTAACGTTAAGCTATCTTCTACAAAAATTTTCCCGTCTATTGTAAGTGTTTTTCCGCCGCCGTTTGTAAATTTAAGATTATAGAATTTTGTATTGGCAGCATTGCCGGTACCCGTAATCGTTATGGTTCCGTTTGCGGGAGGATTGAGGATTACGGTGTCGCCTGCAGTGGTGGTAAAGCTTCCGGTATTGGTGAAGGTACTGCCGGTAAAAGTTATCGTCTTGTACATATCAGTATTGAATGTACCTTTATTGTCAAAGGAATTTGAAATTTTTATATCTCCAGTTAATGAGGTTTCGCTTGAAGATTCTATTTTAAGATCATAAGCTTGTTCTATGTTAAGATTCTGGGTTCCACCTGCCAAATTTAAACTACCATAGGTTTGCTTAAAGTTAGGAACACTAAAATTGTTTTTTGCTGTAATAGTACCGTTAGAAGCAATCCATTTTATGTCACTAAAAATAAACGATTGTTCTAAATTAACAGTACCCGAAGAGGTTATATTTGTGTTTGCATTGTTGGGTACGGTAAAATCTTTTTTCGCCGTTAATGAGCCGGAAATGTTTATATTAACACCAGTACTATCATGAGTGTTTTTGATTTCGAGTTTACTATCTACAACACACGAACCGGCTATAGTAACAGAGGGGGAATTTATAATAAGCCGGTCGTCATTTGCATAGTTATCGGCGCTTATAACAGAACCATACTTAAAGTTTATATTTCCTGAAGCCTCCAAAATAGTATGATAGGCGGAATTAAATAGCGAAGAAGGGCCATCAATAAATATTTTAGAAGACCCAGTAAATTGTGTGTTTGAAATTATTACTTTTCGCTCTTGGCCTCTTTCTAGTTCAATAGTTATCTTTCCATTACACACAATCCCTGCATAACAGATTAAAGTAACATCAGTATTACGACATTGAATTATAAGTTCGGCTCCTTCTTCAATTTTCAAATTTTTGATATCTATAGAATTAACACCGGCTGATACTTTATTTATTTTAGGCTTATTGAGCGTTCCTGACGGTATAATAGCCTCATCACTCGAAAGGAATGGATATCCCGAAGCGGGGCTGTCTCCTTCTTTCCAGTTGTTGTAATCGCCCCAGTTGTCACTAACGATACCCACCCACGTGTAGGTTTCTGCAAATCCTGCAGCCGTCACTAAAAGAGTATATATCAGTATAAATATAATTTTCTGTATTTTGTTCATAAGTATAATTATACATCTTTTTCTGCGAAAAATCCAGTCCAAAGCTGGAGAAATTTGAGAAAGATATTATGTTTAACCGAAGAGGGGGCTAAGACAGCGAAGATGATTTTTTTTGGTTATATTTATGAAGACACGTTTAATATGTGTTAGGACGATGCCTACGGCACGAATTTATGATTGATTCTTAAAATACAATAGGGATATTCTCATTATAAAATTTTCTTAATACTGACTTAACAAATACAACTTGACTATGTTGTACATGTATGTTATTATGTTTATATGAAAACATTACCGGTAGCTAAAGTAAGAATGAATTTTTCTGCA
>CAJPPE010000010.1 GCA_905372345.1 uncultured Treponema sp.
TGCAGTTAAAAAGAAATTTGAAAAAAAGCTAAAAAAAACTTGACTTTTACTCAAA
This sequence comes from uncultured Treponema sp., assembly GCA_905372345.1. GTDB lineage: Bacteria > Spirochaetota > Spirochaetia > Treponematales > Treponemataceae > Treponema_B. The sequence goes on from CAJPPE010000010.1 coordinate 56, forward strand.
AGAGGCTTAGAATGTATACATGGAATTTAAAGATGCATTAAAGCCCGAGTCTGTAGATTTAAAGGATGTCATTATCCCTGAGACCATTAATCTGCACTTAAAAGGGACAACAAAAGAAGCTATCATTGATGAGTTACTTGATACGCTTGTAAAAGCCGGAAAAGTAAAGGATAAGGTTGCAGCCAAGGCTTGTGTTTTAGATAGAGAACGCAAGATGTCTACGGGTATGAAGCACGGTATCGCCATACCTCACGGAAAGACTGACTCCGTAAGCGATCTCGTTGCCTGTATAGGCATTGCAGATAATCCGGTAGACTTTGACTCTCTGGATCAAGAACCGTCCAGAATATTTATTATGACTCTGTCTCCTCTGGATAAGACAGGTCCCCATTTACAGTTCCTTGCACAGATAAGTTTATTATTTAAAAGTGCAGAAAAAAGAGAAGAACTTTTAGGGGCTGCAAGTGAGCAAGCCGTAATCAAACTTTTAATGGAAAGTGATGAAGAGTAACAGGTTAAAACCGCTTTAAATAACGGCCTGTGCCGACTTCGCACAGGCCGTTATTTTTTGCTAGCTTATTTTTACTCATGAATCTCTACACCGGTTGACAAATTAGCGAATTTATCACATACTATCAACATGGCTGATAAAAAAGAAAGTTTTTTCCAAAAAATATTAGGTTTGTTTATGTCCTCAGACAGTCCTGAAGCATTAAAAAGGCGTAAACTGAAGGATATTGCTAAAATAATAGGAAAAACAAGATACAGCAAATGGTATAAGCCCGGCTCTCAAGAAGTACTGCCCCAGGCAGCACAATTTTTTTTCAGCATATATAAGGTTGTAGGCACGGCTCGGCCTCTTTTAGCCGGTGTTGCCTCTTCAAAAGTTTTAAAAAATATCACCGTAGAAAATTCCCTTTCAGATAACCAAAAAAAATTGCTCGAAAATCTTTCTGAAGAGTCGATTCTAGAACAATCAAAACACTCAAACGCCGAAGCCCTCACCGAAAAGGTAAAAAAAGAATTAAAAACCTTCATAGGTGAATTCGATTCTAATCAAACACAAAAAATAGATTTAATATACCAACATCTGGATGCATTTATCCAGTTTGTGCTTTTTGATTATTATTTTTTGCTGCGAAAATTCGACTCTAACTTTATCGAAAATAATTTTAACTATGCCCCTAATTTTCAGGCAATAAGAGGGGAATACATTTCAGAAGATTTAAAAGATTTTGCATCGGTTTTTTATCAATTAAGTTTCGATACAGATTGGAACCTTATCTTCGATATAATAAAAACCTATAAAAACATTCAGCCGGTTCATGCAGGTCAATGGAAAAAGCTCTTAGGAGTCTTAAATGACCTTCGCCGCTCACGAGCTCTAGAATATATCATCCAACATATTACCGAAGATATAATTTACACGGTTGAAACTACTCCCTTTACCGAGAAATTAAGTGATACATATATTTCACAAATTAAAACAAACACCCAAAATGTTATTAATAAGCTCATAGATGAGCAAAGATCATCAAAAGTTGCAGTTTTAATAAGCAAAATATTCGGGGAGCAAGTCATCTCCGGCATGAAAAACTACACTGTTGATGCAAATACGGCTTTTACAAAAAGAGGTTTATCGGGATATATCTATGCCGAAGAAATGAGCTATCTAAAATCTTTTTTAATAGAATATGTAAAAACAGATGTAAGAACCTTATGCGACTTATTTTTAGTACGGGGAAATTGGGGAGGCTTTGCAGGTACTACAGCAGATTTTTCCAATAGCTTTCACGCAATTATACAGGTAGCTGCAAAGGCAGTGGAATTCGATGATAAACTGTCTGAAGTTTCTGAAATGGGTGTAAAATTCCGAACTCTTCTTTCCAGAATGGAAAGGGAAAAGGAAGCCGGCCGGCAGGCCTCAAAACTTTTAAATGATGTAAATGAAACAGCTCTTAAACTTATAAATATTTCGCTAAAACATATAATAGTGATAGGAAATAACTTTAAGAATATAATAGCCGATTATGACAAACCGCGGCGCGAGTTAATCCAAAACTGGAAAGAAATTGAACAACATTCAGAAAGACCGGTTAGGGAATGGCTTGTCGAAGCCTATAAAAAAATCTACGATTTTATCATGTTGATGCAGCTTTTTACCAAAAAACAATAAAAAGCCGCACTATAAAAACTGCCCTTTCTATCTTTGTTCTATACCATTGTTGTTGGCTGCCCCGTAGCATCCAGAGCATCCCGCCACAACGAACTTTCAGGGTGTACATACTTTCTTTCCGAAACAACCTGTTCAATAGGCAGGTGCACAAATTTATTGTTTACAAGTCCGATAAGGGTGCGGGTTTTCCCTGCCATAGCAGCATGAACGGCATTGTTTCCTAAGCGTTCACAATAAACCGAGTCTATTGGGGCAGCAATGGAAGACCGAATTTGATAACTGGGATCAATATATTTTAGGTTTATGTGCATACCTATTTTCTCAAAATACTCGGTTATTTCTTTCTTTAGAAATAAGCCTATATCTGCAAGTTTTTTGTTTCCTGAAGCATCCGTTCCTTCTTCAATATTCATTAAATGTTGTCCGGCACCTTCGGCTGCAACAATGAGGGCGTAACCGTTTTCAATAAGCTTTTTTTCCAAAAGCTTTAAAAAGCCGTTTTCTCCGTTCAATTCAAAACGGACTTCGGGTATAAGAACAAAATGTGCTTCATGACAGGCAATGGCCGTATGGGTTGCAATAAATCCAGACTCCCGCCCCATGAGCTTTACCAAGCCGATGCCGTTGATTTGGGAGCTGGCTTCCATGTTGGCGGCAGACACTGATTCCGTAGCCTTTGCAATAGCCGTATCAAATCCAAAAGACTTTTGTATAAAAGAAAGATCATTATCTATCGTTTTAGGAATACCTATCACTGAAATTTTCAATTTACGTCTTTCAATTTCTTTTGAAACCTCGAGGGCTCCTTTTTGAGTACCGTCTCCTCCGATAAAAAAGACCATATTGATATTCATCTGCTCGATTCCGTCTACTATTTCGGTTACTCTGGTACCTCCGCCTCGGGAAGTGCCCAAGAAAGAACCGCCCGTTTTATGTATTCCATTTACAACTTCAGGTGTTAAAGGAATGGGGGAAAATCCGTATTCGGAAATAAAGCCCTTATATCCGAATTTTATACCGCTGATTCGGTGAACCCCGTATCGCGTCCAAAGACAGCGGACTATAGCCCTTATAACATCATTTATACCCGGGCATAACCCTCCGCAGGTAGCGATTGCTGCATGCACATAGTTAGGACTAAAATAGATTTTTTGGCGAGGGCCGGCCTTTTCAATAAGATCGGCATGGGTAAGTGCTTCCCCGACATCTCCCAAAGAGGCAGCTAAATTATACCTTATGAATTCGGAATCGGTAACATAGTTTGCGATTAGATCTCCGTGTGTTTCCGACAGCATTATAGGAGACTGTATTTTACATTCTCCCAATGAAGTAATAGAAAAGTCAGGCTTTTTCATAATAACCCCCTATTTAGTGAATTATTGAATCTTTCTCTTTAATAGAAAAATCGTTTCTTGCGTCAATTTATCGCCTTCTTTTATGCCCATTCTTTTAAACATGCCCTGAGGGACTTCAAGGGCATAGCGCACGGAATAAGTGCTTTCAACCGTTTCCAAGCTGTAAGGCGTCATATCATATATTTCTTTAATTATACCTGAGCTGTCAATAAAAGCAATTGAAAGAGGATGCGGCGTGTTCTTCATCCAAAATCTTAACTTAGTATCTTCTTTATACAAAAAAATCATTCCCGTGCCTTCAGGGATAAGCTTCCGCTCCATAAATCCCCTTTGCTGTTGGGCCGGCGTTATTGCAAGCTCCGCTGTTATTTTTTCGATATTTTTTTTAACAGGCTCTTCGATTTTTGTCTCTTCGTTTGTTTCTTCTATCTCTTCATTTGAGATTTTTTCTATAAAAATATCTTCTGTTTCCATTGTATTTTGAGAAGAACATGAAGCAAAAAAACAAAGCATTAAAACCGCTATTAAGGCTTTTTTAAAAATCATTTATAAATTCCTCTCGTAAAATATCACTGTAAGCCTTATCGGTTTGACTTTTTTCCAAAAGCTCATTAAATACCTTTAAATCAATATATTTTATTGCAAGAGGCCGCTCTAAAATCATTGAAACGGTTTCATTTTTCCAAATTGCTCTTTTTGGGTCTATGCTTAAAGGCTCGCCATATTTAGCGGTTAAAGCTGAATACATAGAATAATAATCTATTTTATCCGTATCCATCTGAATAATAATAATATATAGATTGTCCTCATAAAACTGAAACCAAGCTCTTTTTATATTGCTTGAGCCCTTTGTTTCGATAAGGCTGCGGTTTTTTCCGGGCAAAAGTGAAATATCTCTTTCTCCCCGATATCCGAATATGGAATCTTTTAAAAGGGCTTCTTTAGCTGCATCCATATTCATGCCAAGACTTATTTCCCTATAACCGGCAGGAAGTTCAGCAAAGTCAGGCTTCTCTTCGGTTTTTTCAGTTTCAGTCTTTTCAAGAATTTCTTTATCGGATGCTGCATCTTCAGAAAAAGCGAAGCCTATAAGGACAAAAACTATACAAAAAAACAACTTTTTCATAATGCGTTTCCGTTCTACCAATATCCGCCGCTCTTTGCACGGGCATTTATACGAGATTTTTCAATTTCCTGCATCTTTTTAAAGTAGGCGGCCTGTTTTGAAAGCTCCAACTCATCCGTTATGGAAATTTTAGATCCGTCACATCTTACTATCGGTTGTTTTAAAAATTTTGTAACGGCCTCGGATACTTCCTCCTTAGGTATGCCGCACATATTTGCCAACTCGACGGGGCCGAAGTTAAAGGTATGGTACTTGCCCTTTACAGGCTTAATCCTCAATTTTTCCAATTGAATTGCAAGCATATCATACATTTTTTCGACATGGTCTTTGATAAGGGTATTTGCAAGCTGCTTGTACATTGCCCAAATTCTATCTGCAAAGGTAGTTGTAAGGCGGGCAATCAGCTGAGGTTGAGTTGAAACCATTTGATTAAAGTTTTGGCGGTTTACGGCTAAAAGCTGGCATCCTTCTTCGGTAACAATAGCACTTGCAGATCGGGGCTTGTTTTCCAAAAGGGCCATCTCACCGAACATATCGCCCTCTTTTAATACGGCTAAAAGAACTTCATTATTATCAAGAATCTTTGTTATTTTAACATGCCCTTTTTGAATAATATACAATTCCGTTCCTGATTGGCACTCGCAGAAAATCATGTGCTCCTTATCGTAGAGCCTTATCATTTGATTTGTAGGAGGCTCAAGAACTTCCATAGGGATTTTTACCCCCATAGCCTTGATAGCCATAACTCTTTTTTGAGCTGCGTCGGCAAATTCACCTTTAGGCTGGGCTTTCAAATAATGATAATATGCATAAAGGGCTAAATCAAACTTAGACATTCTTAGATAGTATTCACCTATAGTAAAAAGGTGCGATATACTCGTTACAGCATTCTTTTTTAAAGTAATGCGGGTTAGAGCCTCGTCCAAATATCGCATTTTTTTTGAAAAAGAATAAATAATCTTCATTGCAACTGAAGTATTTTTTTCAATCAGATGTGGGAACTGACCATAAGGGACTGAAATTAAAAGGGCATCGGTAAGAGCTATAGCCGTTTCAATTTGTGTATGCCCTGACATACAAGAAACAACACCTAAGAAATCGCCGGGGCCTAAAACATTTCCCCCTTCTTCAACAACAACTTCATCCTCTTTTGCGATTTGTACCTTTCCGCTTTGTATAATATAAAAATGATCGGTATCCGATTTTCCTTCTATAAGAATATATGAGCCTTTTTTAAAATTCAAAAATGACAGCTGTAACAAGTTTTAACCTCTCATACCTTTGTGCATTGAAAATAAGCACAGTATACACTTACAGTATATTTTGAAAAACTCGAATTGTCAACCTGCTAGCCTAAAATACTTATATAATTATTTTTTCCGATTGTATTTTTACACTTTTTTTGATAGAATAGACGAATGAGCACCTTTAAAAAAATTACCGATTTTATTGAATCCAAAACAGATGATATTGTAGGATTGGAACGGCTTTTAACTTCCATTCCTGCTATGGCTCCGGAATCCGATGGGGACGGAGAATTAAAAAAATGTGAAGTCCTGGAAAAATACTTAAAAGAAGCGGGTTTTAGCAATTTTGAACGTTTAGATGCCCCTGATGAGCGGGTTTCTTCAAAAATACGCCCTAATCTGATTGTCACCATTCCCGGAAAAAACGATAAGGAAAGGCTCTGGATTATGAGCCATCTGGACGTTGTTCCGCCCGGCGACCTGTCCAAGTGGGAAAGCGATCCTTGGACTGTAATCGAAAAGGACGGAAAACTTATAGGCCGCGGAGTTGAAGACAACCAGCAGGGCCTTGTTTCTTCGGTTTTTGCAGCCTTGGCTTTTATCAAATTGGGAATCACCCCAGAACATACTATTAAGCTCTTATTTGTTGCAGATGAAGAAGTCGGCTCCCAATACGGTATAATTTACCTTCTTAATAAATATAATCTTTTTACAAACGATGATTTGATTCTTGTACCCGATGGAGGCGACCCTAAGGGGGAAACAATAGAAATAGCCGAAAAGACAAGCCTTTGGCTCAAGGTTATCACAAAGGGTGTCCAAACCCATGCTTCAATGCCGAACACGGGCAAAAATGCCTTTGTTGCAGCCTGCGGCCTTGCCCTCCGGTTAAACGATCTGGAAAATCATTTTAACAAAAAAGACGATTTATTTTCGCCTAATTATTCAACATTTCAGCCGACTAAAAAAGAAGCCAACGTACCGAATGTAAATACAATTCCGGGAGATGACGTTTTTTATGTAGACTGCCGAATTCTTCCTTCTTATGATGTAACCGAGGTCTTAAAAGAAATGCAAAAGAGAGCTTCAGAGGTTGAAAAAAAATACGGAGTGGGTATCAAGTTTGAATATGATGAACCTGAGGTTTCTCCTGCAACACCTAAGGATGCAAAGATTGTAAGCCTTCTTTCATCTGCCGTAAAAAAGGTAAAAGGAATTGAAACCTCTACGATAGGAATAGGAGGCGGAACAGTCGCTGCCTGTCTTAGGGCCAAGGGCTTTAATGCCGTTGTTTGGAGCTCCCTTGATGACAGCTGCCACCAGCCCAACGAATATGCTTTTATAAAGAATATCATAAGCGATGCAAAGGTTATGGCAGCCATGATGTTCGGTGTTGAAAATATTTAAAACCCAAACACTTAAAATATGAGCGAAAAAAACTGGAGGGAATTTTCGGCCGCTGAAACAGCAGATTTTGAACAGCCTGTCTTAATTTCCTCCGCTTTTCAAAAACTGATAGAAGAAGCAGAACCCGAAGACTCAAATGCCCTTCGCCTCCAAGTCGAGCCTTCAGCCTGCGAAAAAATTTTCTGTCCTTACGAAACTGCCGATCCTCTCGGTGAGCAAAAATACTGTATCACACCCTACCTTGTTCATCAATACGAAAACAGAGTGCTCCTTATAACGACAGGAAAATGTCTTTCATATTGCCGTTATTGCTTTAGACGGGGCCTTACCGCCCGATCTCAAAATTTCATCGGAGAGGAAGAGCTAAAAACGGTTATCGGCTATATAAAAAAAAATCCAAGCATTACGGAAATCCTTGTTTCGGGCGGAGACCCTTTAAGCGGAGGTTTTAAAAAGCTTGAAACGGTATTAAAAAAACTAAGAGCCGTAAAAGATGACCTTTTGATAAGGCTTTGTACCCGTGCCCCTATTTTTGTACCCGAACTTTTTACGGAAGAACTTTTGAACCTGCTAAAAAAAATAAAACCCCTATGGCTCATTCCCCACATAAACCATCCTGCAGAGCTTGGAAAAGAGCAAAAAAGGGCCTTAAATGCCTGTATTGAGGCAGGTATACCCATTCAAAGCCAGACAGTTTTACTAAAAGGCATAAACGATAATGAAAAAACTTTGATTAAACTTTTTCATAGCCTTGCCTGCATGGGCATAAAACCGGGCTATCTTTTTCAGTTGGATCCTGCAGCCGGGACATCCCATTTCCGTGTCCCATTAAAAGAGGCTTTAGAGCTTTGGGAAAGAGTAGAACCGAAACTTTCAGGCCTATCCCGCCCTCAGTTTGCGGCGGATCTTCCGGGGGGAGGAGGGAAATATCCTCTTTCGGCACTTATTTATTCTAAAAAAATAATAGCGCAAAAAGAGAATTCAAGTTTTAGTGCCCTTGGTATGGACGGTATTATACATAAGTATACATATTAATGTATACAAAAATATACAGCGTTCTACTAAAAACCGGATACATAAAATTTAAGATGTTTATAAATTTTAATACCTCTATTATTCCCTATAAAAAAATAAATAAACCTTGGCAAACTTATAATAAAAATCCTATAAATTTTAAGAAAAAACGCTTATCTTAGCATGCTTTTTGCTTATTAGAGCTTGAGGTAATACATTATGACGGAAAATCTGCTTTTACAATACATTAAGGATAGTAAAAAATATCCTCTTTTATCAGCCGAACAAGAAGCAGAATTAGCCGATGAGGTAAAAAAAGGCAATGCAGAGGCAGTAGAGACTCTTATTACATCAAATTTGAGGCTTGTAATAAAAATGGCTAAAAAGTTCAGCTCAAATGAAACTCAAATTTTGGAGCTAATCCAAGAAGGCAATATGGGACTCATGAAGGCTGCCTCCAGATTTTCAAAATCGTTTAAAGTCCGTTTTTCAAGCTATGCAGCTTGGTGGATAAAACAATCTTTTATAAGATACTTGAATTCTGCCGACAAAGTTATAAAACTCCCTATAAGGAAAGAAGCTCTAATACGACAAGTACACCAAGAAGAAGAAAATTATAGAATAAAATACGGAATTTCACCTTCTTATAGCCAGCTTGCAGAAATCATGCAAGAAAAAGTAGATATTATCGCTCAAATAAAATCGTTTAACTATACTGATATATGCAGTTTAGACGATCCGATTGATAACGAAAGAGCGGCAAACCTGTATGATTTTATTCCATGTAATACCTATAACCCCGAAGAAGAGTTTATAGACAATGAATTCAAAGAAAAATTAAATAAATGTTTGGAAATCCTCAATGACCGCGAAAAAGATGTTTTAAAAAACCGATACGGTCTTGACGGTGCTATGACCTCAATCCCATTTGCTGTTTTAGGGAAAAAATATTCTATCTCGGCTGAATCCATACGTCAAACCCAGCTGAGGGCTTTAAGAAAATTAAGAGCCGATACAAATAAGATTAAAGCAATGGTCTCGGTATAGCTTTTCTTTCCTACCTGATTTTTTTTATCAAATATGATACAATGGGCTAGAGGTATAAACAATGAACATAGAACTTTTAGCTCCGGCAGGGAATACCGAGTCCCTTGATGCTGCCGTAAACGAAGGAGCCGATGCCGTATATTTAGGCTTAAAAACTTTTAATGCACGTATGCGTTCCTCCAATTTTGCATGGAGCCAATTTGAAGCAGCCGTAGACAGCCTCCACAAGCGGAATAAAAAGGTCTATGTTACCGTTAATACGGTTTTAACCCAAGAAGAAACCGAAAAAATGTACCGCTTTTTAAAATACCTTGACTCCGTTTATCCTGACGGCATCATCGTTCAAGATTTGGGCATAGTTCAAATGGCAAAAACACACTTTCCAAAATTAAAACTTCACGCCTCAACCCAGATGAATATAGCCTCGGCCAAGGCTGCAAATGCTTTAAGCCGATTCGGAATATCAAGGGTCGTTTTAGCAAGAGAGCTTTCATTAAAAGAAATTGAAGCGGTCAACTTAAACACCTCCTGCGAGCTTGAGGTTTTTGTGCACGGAGCCCTCTGCGTCTGCCAATCGGGGCTTTGTATGTTTTCTTCATACCTCGGAGGAAAATCGGCAAACCGAGGAATGTGTGCCCAAGCCTGCCGAAGACTTTACACGGCCCACACACCTCAAGGCGACAAAGACGGCTATTATTTTTCTCCCCATGATTTGCAGCTCATCGATTATGTTCCCGACCTTATAAAAGCGGGAGTTTCATCCTTTAAAATTGAAGGAAGAATGAAGAGTGCGGAATATGTAGGAACGGTAGTTTCTGCCTACCGCCATGTAATCGACAACTGGGAAAAGAATAAAAAGGAAGCTGTCGAAACAGGCCGCCGCATCCTGGCCGGAGACTTTGCCCGAAAAAAGACTAGCTTTTTATTTGTTTCGTCAAAGGCTGAGGAAATATTAAACCCGAATCAGGCGGGCGGCACAGGTATTTTTTTAGGAACGATAGACAAAACCGCCCAATTTAAGATTAAAGAAGTTGAAGGGAAAACAAAAGAAGAGCCCATGCGCAAGGTTCACTATGTGCTTTTAAAAGGAGGCTCCTATACTCCCGATTTCGGGGATTCGATTCGGCTTCACACAAAGGATGACCGAGGCAGGGAAAGCTGGAAGATTCAAGACATAAAGATTGAAAAATCCTCTTCACAAAAAACCGGTTCGGGCGAAAAAATATGGGTTCAGGTTCCTGCCGATTTCGGCATAGGCGACAGCGTTTACCTTTTACAGACTAAAAGCATGAGTAAGCGTTATACTCCGGTACTGCCCAAGACTTTAAGCCCTTTTAGAAAAAGGCCCGGAGACGACAAACTCCCCGAACTTAAACTCTATCCCGAAGGGAATCCTGCCGGAAACATTAATGAGAATGTAAAGGCAGATGCAAAAAACAAGCAGGATGACAAACGGGCTAAAAAGATTTTGAGTAAATCCAATATCGATATCTTCCCTGACGGCTTCTATGTTCAAGTGTCTTCGGTAAACAGCCTCCACACCATTCTTTCCGATAGACCTGTGCGGGTTATTATAAACCTAAATGAAGATACCAGAGAAGCCTTAGCCGGTACGGCAAAAAACGGCAAACCTCTTCCCTTTTCAAAACGGGAAATTTTTATTTCCCTTGATCCTTTTATAGGGCAAAGCGAAAGCGATGAGCTTGAACTCTATCTTTTAGACCTCATCGAAAAGGGCTATACTCAATTTGTAGTCAATAATCCTGCTCATATTACGATGCTGAAAAATAAAAATCTAAACATTGTTGCCGGCCCCTATCTTTACGGCTTTAACCGCTGGGCTATAAAATGGCTTCAAGAAAATAGTATTTTAAAGTTTATTTCTCCCATCGAAAACTCTCAAAAAAATCTTGAAGATATTTATGCCCCCGGCATGAGAAAACAGGTTTTAATTCCGGTATTTGCCTATCCTGCCCTCTTTAGAATGAGATTTACGCTCCCAAAAATTTATGATTTCTTGTATTTTTCCGATAAACAAGGTGAGACCTTCAAGACTTTTTCAACACCGTCCGCTTCATTTGTGCTGCCTGAAAAGCCTTTTTCTATAACAGACCGCATCGGAGCTCTCGAAAAGAAAGGCTTTGATAAATTCCTTCTCGATTTTTCTCACACGGAAATTGAAAGGACAGAATACAGACATATTGTAGGCTCTTGCCGCAAAGGAACATTGCTGGAAGATACTTCAAGATTTAACTGGAAAGAAGGCTTTTATGATCCTGTAAAAATTGAGGCAAGAAAACAAAAGTGATATTTTAGGAATTATTGACATTTTTAAGAATTTGCAATATAATAAATATCTTTAATGTCATACAAGGAGTTTTTTATGGCAGAAACAAAAGGCAGCACGGATCTTCTTTCTCGTTCGGCAAAAACGAGATTTCATTCTATCGGGAGTAAACTTTTATTTTTTACTGTTATATTGCTTTTAGCACAATATCTAATCATTGCATATAAAGATTGGCGGAGTCTAAAAAAATTCTCTGAAAATCAAATAAAGATGATGGCAGATTTAAAACATTCGGCCTTCATTCATGAGCTTAATACATATCAGCTTATGGGGCAAATATTACTGGATAATGTTGCAAAAGATGAGGAATTAATAAAGGCCTTTGCAGAAAGGGATCGGAAAACTCTTACCGAACTTGCCTTGCCCCTATTTGACGACATGAAAAAAAACTATAAAGCTAAACAATTTCATTTTCATACAGCTCCCGCTGTTTCTTTTTTAAGAGTTCAAAATCCGAATAAATTCGGTGATGACCTTTCGCAGTTTAGACAAACTATTCTAAAAGCGAATTCTGAAAAAAAAGAAATATACGGTCTTGAAGTAGGAGTAAGCGATTTGGGCTTTAGAGTAGTAAAGCCTCTTTTCGATCAAAACAACAGACACATAGGTTCGGTAGAATATGGGGGCGATGTTAATAGCGAATTTATACAAGATTTTCTTAATAACTGCTCCAAGGAAGTATTGGAAGGCGGTTTAAATATAAGCGTATGTGCCCGCACTTTAGACAACAGCTATAAAATAATGGGCTCCAATTTTGAAAACAATAATTCCGAAGATTCTGCTGCAATTATAGAAGAACTAGGGAATAAAAATAAGCTCATCAAAATTGACGGAACCAATGCAGCGGCTTATTATCCCATCTATGACTTTTCGGGAAATATAATAGGGTACTCAAAATTTTTATATTCGATTGAAGAGATTCAAAAAAGTCAAACAGGCTTCTTTATAAAGACAACAGCTGTTTTGTTATTTATATTTATTCTGTTTGTTTTGACAATCATAATTTTTACAAGGCTCTTTATCATACGCCCTGTTAATAAGGTTATTGCTGCTCTTAAAAGCATATCGGAAGGAGACCTGCGGGTTGCGCTTCCTTCAACGGGTAATGATGAAATTGGAAAGTTGACGGGATACTTTGCCGACACAATTGCAAAAATCAGCCACATGATAAAAACGGTTTTAATGAGTTCACATGAGATGAATGAGGTCGGTGAGGTTCTTGCACACAATATATCTGAAAGAGTAAGTGCAATACACCAAATTACCCAGAATATAGAATCGGTAAAAAATCAAACAGTGAATCAAAGTTCCAGTGTAACCGAAACATCTGCAACAATCGAGCAGGTTATAAGCAGACTTGGCGAATTGGACAGCGATATTGAGGTACAGGCTTCGAGCATTGAGCAATCTTCCGCAGCTGTTGAACAAATGACAGCAAACATCGCTTCGGTTACAAAAAACCTTGAAAAAAACAATAGCCTAATTAAAACGGTATATGAGCAAACTAAGAACGGTAAAATCGGAGCAAGGTCGGCAAATGATGTTGTTGCTCAAATAGCATCACTGTCAGCCTCCCTTATGGAAACAAGTGAGATTATTCAAAACATTGCAAGTCAGACCAATCTTTTAGCTATGAACGCTGCAATTGAAGCCGCCCATGCAGGCGAGAGCGGAAAAGGATTTGCAGTTGTGGCCGACGAAATTAGAAAGCTCTCGGAAGAGTCAAATATGCAGGGTAAGCAGATAGGCGAGGTTATGAAAAAATCTACGCAGATTATCGAAAAGCTCACAGTCGTCGGTGAAGCAGCCGAAAAATCTTTTATTACCGTTTACGAACTGGTAAACCAAATTTCACAGCAAGAAGAGATGATGGTAGCTGCTATGAAAGAACAAGAAAACGGAAGTAATGAAGTTTTACAGGCGATAAAAAATATAAATGAAATAACGGGTGAAGTAAAGACCAGAGCAGTAGAAATGCTGTCTGGCGGTATTAAGGTTTCCGAAGAAATGCAAAAGCTTGATGCTCTTACCAAAAATATTAACAACAGTATGAAAGAAATGTCCGCTGCTGCTTCCGAGATAAATGAATCAAGTAAAGAAGTAAGCGATATTTCTCAAAAAAATAAAAACAGTATTGAGCAATTATCTATCGAAGTAAACAAGTTTAAAGTATAAGGTATTCCTTACGGAACACTATAATTAAACTTGAATAATCAAAGCACCGGTTTTTCTGTCATGGAAGAACCGGTTTATTTTTTCGTTTTCAATTTTTATAAGAGAGCCGTCTACATATTCTTTAAGCTTTGACCGAGCACCTTTTTTTTTCGGTTAGGAGTAAAAAGCCCTTTTCGGAACAAGCATAACGGC
>CAJPPE010000011.1 GCA_905372345.1 uncultured Treponema sp.
TTTTGTATCATAGCTAACATTATAGGGTAAAGGTGCGGAAGTGTCAAGGGAAAAATAAAATAATAAAATATAAACGCTTCTGCATTTGAACTTTATACTTCGACATTGTACTTTGTTACAGTTTTTTGATTTCCTCACGGCTTAAGCCGGTACCCTCAGCGATTTTTGCTATCGGTATACCCATTTTACTCCTTGCATCTGCTGCGTCGCACGGCAAAAAAGCTGATTCTTATAGAGCTTTTATTTCTTCAACGGAAAGCCCTGTTCCTTCAGCTATTTTATCAATATCAAAACCAAACTGCTTAAAAGCCTTAGCTGTTTCGATGGCTTTTTGGTATGAGCCGTCGGAAAAGCCTTGTTGTATGCCAATCCTTAAACTTTCTTCTCTTTGCACTGCAATGTCCGTATCATAATCGTATTCTGCTACTAACATGTTTATTACCTCCCGTGATTTTCTTTGTAAATATTCTTTTAAGATCCCTTTTTCTATACATATCTTTACCGCATTGGTAAAGCCGTTTTCGCTATCGAGTTGGGTTTGAAGACGCACCTCTTCTACAAAGAGGCTGTATTCTTCGAGGGGTTTACAGGCTGTTAGGATTTTGTTTGCCTTACCAGTATTGATGTTTAAAACCTGTACTGTAAGCTCCAGCGGTACTTGTTTAGGTTTTGTGATAAATGCATCGGATAACTTTAGAATTGTAGTCTCAGGGTAGTCTTCCTTGCCGTTGTAAAAGACGTAGAATTCCGGCGTAGGTATTTTTGACAGCTTCCTTAAATACCTGTCGGTAGGTGCTTGCAGCTTTTCATACAGCCGAGCTATGTATTCCAAAAAACGCAAAGGCATATTTTCATTTATTGTAGACTGATGTTCAGCCAAGACGATGATTTTACCGTCTACAAGGCAGGAAACATCGTTGATTATGTTCATGTACATAACATTATCGAGCCTTATATTTTCTACAGGACAAGAAAGCGGCAGGCTTGTTCCGTGCAAGGCATTATATAGCGATAAGAAATTCTCCTTAGCCTTTTCATCTTCACTGAAAAGGTCGACGAACACCGAGTCTTTGTATTTTCTGTTTGCCGTACTCATAGCTATTTCCTCACTAATCATATTATAGCATAGATTAGCAGATTTTAGAAGGGATAAGTAAAGAATTTATCAAATGAATCATTAGGATATTTCTATAAATTTATCAATAGTTCTATCAGCTCGTCCCAATCGCTTATTTTGGTAAATTCAAAATCGGGAGAAATATGGTTTTCGTTGTCATAGGGACAAGCAAAACTGCTTGTATATAAGACAGGTTTTATTCCGAGAGCGGCGGAGCCTATAACATCGGCCCGCGGGTTGTCTCCGCAATACCAAACCTCATCGGCGGAAAGGCAGGCTTTTTTTAAGGCAGCTTCAAAAAGAAGACAATCGGGCTTTCTAAACCCGTACTCACTCGAAGCTATTATAAATTCGAATTTGTTTTGCGGAAGATATTTATTTATTCTTGCAGTCAAGGCTTTTTCCGAAAAAGCAATATTGCTTATGACGGCAGTTCTGATATTTTTGCCTTCCAAAAAGAGCAGAAGTTTTTCGATATTGGGCATCGCCCTGCACGGTGCCAGAGCTTCCCAAAAAAGAAGTTCCAGCTCCGTGTAGGATAGGTTAAATTCTACATTAAGGATTTGAAAAAGACAATTATAAAAATTATGAGTGTGTATTTCTACATCGTTTTGTAAAGCCCGCGATTTTACCTTCTCAAAAATAGCCATTCCTTTTTTATAAAAGGTAATAAAATCTATTTTATCGGGATTTTTATAAATTTGAGCATAAAGAGCTTTATAGGCTCTTTCCAAATCAAGCTCCTTTTCATAAATAAGAGTATTTCCGTAATCGAAAATAATCATCGCAGGGCTTTTCATAGGATTAAGCCGGTTACCTTTCAAGTTTTCTGTAGACGCCTCTGTGTGGAGTATCGGCATCCTTACCGTACTTTTCGCGTCTCCATTCGGCATATTCCGTCCAGTTGCCGTCAAACCAGACAACTTCGCCGTCAGCCTCAAAGGCAAGAATATGGGAGCAAACTCTGTCCAAAAACCAGCGGTCATGGCTTATGACGAGGACTGAACCTGCAAAACTTTCAAGAGCTTCTTCCAAAGCACGAAGGGTTGTAACATCCAAATCGTTTGTAGGCTCGTCGAGCATTAAAACATTTCCGCCTTCTTTTAGCATCATAGCCAAGTTGAGCCTATTTCTCTCTCCGCCTGAAAGCACGCCTACCTTGCGGGACTGGTCTTGCCCCGAAAAGTTAAACCAAGAACAATAAGCCCTTGAGTTTACCTCACGCACACCGGAAGAACCGTCTGAGGCTCCCAGCTTTATAATATCAAGCCCATCTGAAAGCTGCTCCCAAACAGTCTTGTTAGGATCAAGTTTTTCTCTTGTCTGATCTACATAGCAAAGTTTTACCGAGTCCCCTATTTTGATTTCACCCTCATCGGGTTTTACGATCTGCCTTTTTTGATCGGCTCCTTCAGGAGTTTCAAAACCTGCAGCCCCGACTATCATCTTAAAGAGGGTTGTCTTACCGGCACCATTCGGACCTATAATACCGACTATGGCTCCCGCAGGAACCGAAAAATTAAGCTTATCAAAGAGGATTCTGTCGCCGTAATGCTTTGCGGCATTTTTAACATCTATAACCAAATTACCCAGCCTCGGTCCCGGCGGAATGGTAATCTGAGAATCTTTTATTTTTTCTTTTGAGCCTTGGGCTAAAAGTTTTTCGTATTCGTTGATACGGGCCTTGCTCTTGGCATGTCTTCCCTTGGGGCTCATACCAATCCATTCAAGCTCCCGTTTTAAAGCCTTTTGGCGTTCCGTTTCTCCCTTTTCTTCAAGGGCAAGCCTTTTTTGTTTTTGATCGAGCCAGCTTGAATAATTACCCTTCCACGGAATACCTTCTCCGCGGTCAAGTTCCAAGATCCAGCCTGCAACATTATCTAAAAAATAGCGGTCGTGGGTAACGCAGATAATTGTTCCTGCATATTGATGAAGATGCCTCTCAAGCCATGCCACCGTTTCCGCATCCAAGTGGTTGGTAGGTTCGTCCAATAAAAGAATGTCGGGCTTTTGAAGGAGGAGCCTGCAAAGGGCAACCCGTCTTTTTTCTCCCCCTGAAAGTACATCGATTACTTGATCGGCGGGCGGACATCGCAAGGCTTCCATAGCAAGGTCGAGGCGGCTGTCCAAATTCCAAGCATCTGTTGCATCCAGCTTTTCCTGCACCTTGGCCTGTTTTTCCATCAGTTTATCCATATCGGCATCGGGATCGCCGAATGCCTCGTTTATCTTGTCAAATTCTGCAAGAAGGTCTACCAATTCTTGAACCCCCTCCGAAACAACCTCGCGAACGGTCTTGCCGCTTTGAAGCTGGGGCTCCTGTTCGAGGTAGCCTATAGTATAGCCGGGCGCCGAAGAAACTTCGCCCGTATAATCCCCGTCAATCCCTGCCATAATACGCAAGAGACTTGACTTACCGGATCCATTAGAACCTATAACGCCTATTTTTGCACCGTAAAAATAAGAAAGGCTTATATCCTTTAAAACCTGTTTTGTCCCATGGGTTCTTGAAACCCTATCCATCGTGTAAATAATCTTTTTATCGTCTACTGTCTTTGCCATGGTGTCAGTCTATCAAAGAACCGCTAAAAAAGCAAGGGGAATGGAGAAAGGGAAGTAAGAATTAAATTAAAGCCGATAAATTTATCTTCCGAAAATAAAATAGAGCTGTAGTTTTTTTAGTCTATTTTGAGAGGGGAAATAAGATGCTTCATAAAATTGTTTTTCAGGATAATTTGTTTCAAATAACCAGAATGTTGGACGTAATAAAGGACGGGCTTAATTTAGACCTTTCCGAAAGTATTTTTGCAGATAAGATGATGAGAGATATTTTATTTTTTGATGCGGCTCTGCAAAAACTCTTTAATCAGATAGAGCCTCAATCCCACTTGCCCGATTATATAGATACAATGAACTGTCTTTATTTTTGTATCAAAAAATATATGAGCATTTTGAATCTTATCCTGACGGAAAAACTTGGAAGCGAATCTATTTTTAACACGGAAAAAAACCGTATTGAAGGTATTTACAAAAAGCATCAGGATTTTCTCGGCAAAATAAATATAGATATTTCCGATACAAATGTTGAAAATGAAACCTACAACATAGTTTCCCAAAATGAACTTTCAGAGTTATTGAACTTAGGATAGGTCTGTGCTATAATTATTCTCATGAGAATAACCGGCGGCAGTTTAAAAAACAGGCAGGTAGAATGTCCGAAGGGGATAATACGGCCTGCAATGGACAGGATGAGGGAGTCTGTTTTTTCCATACTTGGAGACCTTTCAGGTCTTTCTTTTTTAGACCTTTTTACCGGATCAGGGGTCTGCGGTTTGGAAGCCTATTCGCGCGGAGCCTACCCCGTCTACCTTGTAGAAAAAGATGCCGATAAATTCCCAGTTTTATTAAAAAACGTTTCAATGGCAGATAAAAAGCTCGAATGTAAAAGGATGCCTGCAGAAACCTTTATAAAAAGAGCAAAAGAATCCTTTGATATTATCTACCTCGACCCTCCCTTCCCCTATAAATTTCACATAGAACTTCTCGAAAAAATAGAAGAATCAAAAATATTAAAAGAAGGAGGCCTTGTAATGATGCACAGGCCATCCGAAAAGGCTATGCCTCAAACAATAGGCTCTTTGACAAAAAGCGATGAAAGGGTATATGGAAGATCCATCGTGGACTTTTATCGTAAAAAAATTTTAGATTGATAATCCTTACAAAAAGTTTTTATGGAGGAAATGATGTTTAAGTTAAAAGAAAATTTTTTACTTGGGGTTGCTACGGCTTCTACCCAGATTGAGGGAGGAAGGGTAAACTCCAACTGGAACGATTTTTGTAACCGCAAAATGACAAATGACGGCTCCGACGTTGCCCGTGCAAATATGCACTATGAAAAGGTTGAAGAAGATACCGAACTTTTAAAAAAGATGGGGATTCAAACTTACCGCATGTCCTTAGAATGGGCACGCATTGAGCCTGAAAAGGGAAAATTCGACACTAAAGCCCTTGACCACTACAAGGAAGAATTAAGCCTTTTAAAAAAAGCAGGCATAAGGCCCTTAATAAGCCTATACCACTTCAGCCATCCCATGTGGTTTGAAAACTCTGGCGGCTTTACAAAAAAAGAAAATGTCGACGTTTTTTTAAATTATGTAAAGACCTGCATAAGCGAGCTTGGAAGCCTTTGCAGCGACTATGTTACAATAAATGAACCCAATGTCTATGCAGTTCAGTCCTTCTTCTTAGGCCTTTGGCCGCCCGAAAAAAAATCGATTACAAAAACTATAAAGGTTATGAACATCCTCATAGCCGCACACTGCAAGGCCTACGATTTAATCCATGAAATACGCAAAGAAAAAGGCCTTACGGACACAAGGGTAAGCTTTGCCCACCACATGCAGGCCTTCCATCCAAAGGATAAAAATAGAAAAGCCGATCAAAGGGCGGCAAAAAGAATAAGCAAAATTTTCCAAGACGGAATTATGGAAGCCTGTTTTAAGGGAGAGTTTTCATTCCCCTTTAAAAATATTCTAAACATAAAAAAGAAAAACTATGTCGATTTTATAGCTATCAACTATTATTCAAGGCAGGCAGTAAGAGGGCTTTCTTACAAGGCCTTTGAAAACACGCCTAAAAACGATTTAGGCTGGGATATTTATCCATTGGGCCTAATCGAGTGCGCTCAAACCTGCTATAACTGCCTTCCCCTTCCGATAGTCATAAGCGAAAACGGAACCTGCGACAATAAGGATGAGTTTAGATGCCGCTATATCTATGATCACCTAAAACTTATAAGCGAATCTCCCCTCCCCTTTGAAGCCTATTATCATTGGTGCTTTATCGACAACTTCGAGTGGAAAGAAGGAGAATCCGCCCGTTTCGGCCTTGTTCACTGTAATTACGAAACTCAAGAAAGAACTATCAAAAAAAGCGGAGAATTCTACAGCGAAATGATCAAAAAAAGAGGTGTCGATAAATCGATGATAGAAAAATATGTTGAACCTTGTAAGTATAACGTAAAGTAATGAAGTACAATGCCTAGACTTGACAGTCTGTTGTTTTAAACTACAATATAGATATGCGAACGATAAAAAAAACTGAAGTATTTGACACATGGCTTTCAAAACTAAAAGACGAAAAAGGAAAAGCCAAAATTACCGACTTTGATCCAGCTGATTATTTAAATACAAAGGAAGCAATGATAGAATACCTAAATGAAGCTCTTAAAACCTCTATCGAAGACAACACCCCCGAACACTTTACGGAAGCCCTCGGAGATATAACACGAGCCCAGGGATTTACAAATGTTGCAAAACATACCGATTTAAACCGAGAGCATTTGTACCGTTCTTTATCAAAGAAAGGCAATCCTACATTTTCGACAATACTAAAACTCTTAAACTTCTTGGGCTTGGAAATAAACATAATAGATCCGCAAACGGCAAAGCCGGTATACTGCTAATTTAGTAAGAACTAAAAATATACATAGTTTTGCGGTTTACTTCTTCTTTCTTAAAAACGAAAGCTTTGTTTCGGAGATTATAATTGCAATAAAGATACAGGAACAACCTAGGGCTAAAGCAGGCGTAAATCTTTCGTCGGTGAGCATTATCGAAAGAAAGATACTGAACACGGATTCAAGAGAAAAAATAAGGGCTGCCGTAGCCGGAGGCGTATTCTTTTGCCCCACAGCTTGAAGCAGGACGCAGAGGGCCGTACAAAGAACGGTTAAATAAACAAGTGTAAAAACAGACTGATAATTCCAAACGGTATTGGAATTATCCTCAAACAAAAGAGAAAAAATGAGGGCATAAGTTCCTGCAAAGGCAAATTGAGCTATTGTAATAAGGGGTGCATCGAGTTCTTCCATAAATTTAGGAAGGAGTACTATGTACACGGCAAATATAAAACTGCTTATAAGTGAAAGAACATCTCCCCAGTTTACCCCGTTTTGACTTTCCGAAATCAAATCGGGCATCGAAATTGCGAGGATTCCTGCAAAACAAAGAAAGGCAGCAAAAAGATTGAATTTATCAGGCCTTTTTTTTAAAACCACAGCGTTTACAAAGGGAACAAGAACACAATAGGTAGCCACCAAAAAAGAGCTGCGGCCGGGAAGCCCCCCTGCAGTAGTAATTGCAATAGCCTGCAAAGAATAACCGGCAAACATAATCAGACCTAAAACCATTCCGGCCTTTAAATAACGCTTATCAAGCTGTTTTAAACGCTTAAAGAACACGGCACAAAGAATCAGACAGGCAGGCAAAAAACGGCAAGCCAATAAGAAGTTGGGTTTAAAAAAATCGTTTGTGCTGCTTACTGCAACAAAGGTACTTCCCCACAAGAGGGTAGCCGAAAAAAGAGCAAGCCGTGAAAGGATTTTAGTACGCCTGGATACAAAAATTTCGGTACTTCTCTCGGTCTTTATTTCACAAGACATAGGAATTCCTAAAAATGATAGCCTTAAAATCAATATTCAAATGAAAAAGCAAAGTCCAAACCTAGTTTTTGTTTTTCCCAAGGCTTATTACCGAGCTCTTTTAAAAAGGCAGAAAAATCTATCTGAAAATAGGTAAAATCAAGACCGACTCCCAAATGAGGGTAAAGCTCATGCATACCCAACCTAAAACTCAACACTTTATGAAAAACTATTTCGGTTCCAAAGGCTATGTTGAGCAAGGGACTCTTATTTTTGTTAAAAATCGGCTCAAGAATATTTTGATAATCAAGATAAAATGACCATGAAGAAACGGTAGTCCACATATCGTCAAAAACAGGCATTGAACCTATGCCTGCACTCAAATTAGGCAAAAGCGTTTTATATTGTGTTTTACCGGCTGTAATTGCCTTTTGATAATCGGAAAAATTATTATAAGGTGTTAAAAAAACGGGAGTATAAGCATCTTTACATGTAAGGCCTAAAAAAAAGTAGTTATCATACTTATATAAAAAACCTGCATCCAAACCGATACCGGTGGCTAAAAAGATGTTTAAGTCCTTGAATTGAGAATTTACCGCTAAAGCCATATCTGCCTTACTCTTATTAAAAGCATAAGAAAATGTTTGGAAAAAGCCCTTCATCTGAAAGCCCAGCGATACTTTGTTAACATCATCGTCATAAAGACAGATACCGTAGCCTCCGGTTACTAAAAGCTCTTCTCCCATCAAAAGTTTTTTCGTTATGGTATTTTCGATATCGGCATGAACAATGGATCTATTAAAAATGCCTACAGCAAAATTCCTATCAGCTAAGCTGAGTGCTAAAGGGCCTGTAACAGAAAAGTCAATATACTTACTATCACCTTCGTAAAAATATTCCGTAAAAGCTTTTAGTTTTTCAGAAGCAAAGATTGAACTAAAACTGCCAAAACTGTCTTCATTTGCATGGAGAGCAATCTTTCCTGCCGACCAACGTTTCTTCAAAAAAGGAAATATAGCCGGGTTTGTAAACAAGGTCTCGGTTCCGGCCTGATATGTTGTAAAAGGAACTCCCAATCCGCTTATACGGGGAGAAACATATGAGGGAGTTACCGGTTCAGGCATAGAAACCTGTGCAAAACACGCAGAACCAACAATTATACACAAAAACAAAAACGCAATTACTTTCTTCACTTTTACCTCCGCTCAAATTCCCTATATCTTTATTAGACTTTATATCATTCTATCATAAAACGAATTAATCCGCAAGATATGCAATTCCATCATTTATGACAACAAAAAGTCCCTCGCCGCCCTTATAATTTTCGGCTTTCTTGTTCAATTTTAAAGAAAGACCTAGATAATTTTCGGTTACAATCCTCAAATCTTCATTATTTTGAGGTTTTTCGATAACGCCAAAAAACAACTTTCCGTTACAAGAGGCCAAATAACTTT
The DNA here is from genome assembly GCA_905372345.1 of uncultured Treponema sp. Taxonomy (GTDB): domain Bacteria; phylum Spirochaetota; class Spirochaetia; order Treponematales; family Treponemataceae; genus Treponema_B. Next base: position 8,993 of record CAJPPE010000011.1, read on the forward strand.
GATAGTTTTTTTCGCTCAATTCCGAAAGAAGCGAAGCCCTTCTACCTGCTTCCCTTTCAGGAATTTTGGGTTTCATCAAAAAAGCCTTTGTTCCCGGGCGGGCTGAAAAAGGAAAAACATGGATACCGGGAATTTTTAAATCCTCACACATCTTAAATGTTTGTAAAAAATCCTCTTCCGTCTCGGAAGGAAAACCTGTAATAATATCGCATCCGATAAAAGGATTATCCTTTACCTTGCGCAAATTATCTACAGCCCTTCTGATGTCGGCCTCCCTATAGGGCCTATTCATAGCCTTTAAAATTTTATCGCTTCCCGATTGTACCGAAAGATGAAAATGCGGACAAATCCTTTTATTTTCTACAATTTTTAAGATGTTTTCATCGATACACTCGGGATACATGCTCGAAATGCGGAGCCTTATTTTTTTTGTGTTTTCTAAAAGCATGGCCAAAAGATTTGCAAAGCCTCCATAGGTTTCGTCCCTATATTGGGATAAATTTACACCCGACAAAACAACCTCTGCGGCTCCGTTTTTTTCTATTTGAACTATCCGCCTTACGGCTTCTTCAGCAGGCAGGGAAACGGAAATACCGCGTGCAAGCCTTATTCTGCAATAGGAGCAAGCATTATTACATCCGTCTTGTACTTTCAAACTGGCTCTGGAATGAAAAACAAAAACGGGAGAGCTCAGCTTAAACATCGATTTTCTTCTTTTCGTTTCCTTTATCAAAAAAGATTTATCCAGCCGGTCTTCTTTTGAATATATTTTATTTCGAAAAATAAGAAGATTTTTTTTAAGATTAACGGTATCTTCTTTTAAATCTTTATTTTTAAGGCAGGAGCCTTTTAAAAAATGAGGAAGCCCATCGAGCTCATCTTTTTTTTTGCCCGAAAAGGCTATAATTCTTTTATTTATTTTTTCGATAGAATCGGCTTCAAGCTCTGCATAGCAGCCTGTAACAAGGATTATGGCATCTTCATGCTCCTTTAGTAAAAGACGGATAAGACGGCGGGCTTTTTGTTCCGCCTTTCCCGTAACCGTACAGGTATTTACTATACACAGTTTTACAGGCAAAATTGAAGTCTCTGATTCTTTTGAAAACACGTCAAAACCGCATTCGGCAAAACGGACGGCAAGAGCCTCGGATTCCACCTGATTTAAGCGGCAGCCGAGCGTTTCTATTCTAACCGAAAAAAAATTACTCATAGATTAAAAACGCTGCAACACCCTTTCACGCCCCTTTTGAGCATCAACGAGGTTTTTGTTTAAACTCAAGGCCTTATTATAGGCTTCAAGGGAATAGCGGTATTCTTTTATCTGTTCTCGGGCATAGCCTAAACGGACCCACCAAAGACTGTTAAAGGAATCAAGGGTAACGGCTACGGAAAAAGCAATGTCGGCATGCCTGTACTTTGCCATTCGTAAATATATTTCTCCCATAAAATAATAGGAAGAAGGAATACGCACTCCATTGGGAGCATAAGAAATATAATCTTGAAAAAGTTTAAGGGCTTCGGAATTTTTACCCAAATAATAACAGGCCTCAGCCTGAGTTGCTATAAGGCGGGGATCTGTTTGTGCAATTTTACGTCCGGCTAAGGTCATATCATAGGTTTTTTGGTATTGGCCGTCAGCCAAAAGAGCCCATGTCATTACAACATAACTATCCAAATTATTGGGAGACTGCTTAATTTCGGCCTCGCAGACGGCAATAGCTTCGGCATAACGTCCGTTCTTATACAAGACCAGAGCATCAGGCTTATTTTGAGAAAAAACAGGTGCCCAACACAATATAAAAAAAACAAGAGCAAATTTAAAGATAAAATTAATTTTTGTTTTTTTATCTTTCAATTTAATTGTCCTTTGTCATAGTACAAATACCGTTAAATACACATCCGCTTTCAAGAACGACTTCCGGAGCCGTAACATCGCCTATCAGTTTTCCGCAAGAAAAAACATGCACCATAGTATCGGCCAAAACATTACCTTCAACAGCTCCCTTGATAACAACCCTGTCAGCCCTGATATTGGCCTTAACAACAGAATTTTCATCAACGGTTACATCGCTTGTAGAAACCAAAAAGCCTTCCACATTGCCCTTGATCATAAACGGTTTTTTACACTCTATCTTACCGCTAAACTGAATATCAGGAGCTAAAACCGTATCATAATCTTCTTCATCCAAATCCAATAAATTAACTTTGTCTATCTCAGCCATTATTCATCCTTTTTTTGAGATTCACTCTTCATTGATGGAGCCTTTTCAGTCTTTTGCATAATAATATGGCCAAAACCTAACAAAAGAGAAAAGCCTAATGCCGGAAGAAGCCATGGAAATCCTATCCCTTCAAAGGGAAGGTTTTTTAATACGTTGATGGTAGTATTAAAACTCATACCCACTTGATCCATTGCCGGAAAGGCTTCAAGTTTAATAAGCAAATTGTTGATAAGCTCTTGAGCTGCAACCCAGCCTTGAAGGATACTTATCGAAAGAGTTCCTATTACTGCACCATGAAAAAAGTACTTGTTCGGTATAAATTCTGCAAACAAATTTAAAACTATCAACACAATCGCTACAGGATAAATAATTTCCAAAATAGGACCTGCAATAGAGATAATATTATCTACACCGAAGTTTGAAAGGAAAAAACTTACAACACAGATAATGATAACTGTAGCACGGTAGCTTATATCGTCTTTAAATCTTTTGGAAAAATACTCTCCTGCAGTTGCTGTAAGACCTATTGAGGTGGTTAAACAGGCTAAGCCTATTGCTAAGCCTAAAACGATTCGGCCTCCCCTTCCCCATAATATCTCGCTGGACTGAACTACAATTTCGGTTCGCGAAAGGTTATCGGGTAATACGGCACTTCCTGTTGCTCCGACATATACAAGGCCGCCGTAAACAATACCTAAGCCTATACATGCAATAAGCCCCGTCCAGATTGTCATCTTTAAAAGAGATTTTTTTTCCGTGTAGCCTTTTGCAGTTATGCTCGAAATAACTATTGTAGCCAATATCATGGAGCCTAAAGCGTCCATAGTTTGGTAACCTTCTTTAAAACCTCTTAAAAATATCTTATCGACTGAAGGTTCTGAGGGTCTGCCTATGGGAGTAATAAAGCCTTTTATAACCAAGAGGCCTAAAACGGCTATCAATGCAGGTGTTAAAAACTTTCCAACCCTATCGATAACATTATTAGGGGTTAAAACAAAGAAAAGAGTAATCGCAAAAAATATAAAGGACGATAAAACAGAGCTTATCCCAAAGTTGGGTCGAATCGCTATTTCATAAGTAGTAGCAGCAGTTCTGGGAATGGCAAAAAGAGGCCCTATTATAAGCATAACAAAGATTATAAAAAAAGTTCCGAATAACTGATTTATATTTTTAGTAAAATTGGAAAGTTGTCCGCCGCATTTTCCCATAGATATGATACCCAAAACGGGCATTCCGACTCCCGTTACCAAAAAACCTAAAAGAGAAAAAATCCAGTCCTTTCCCGATAAGTGTCCCAACGTAGGCGGAAATATCAAGTTTCCGGCTCCTAAAAACATAGCAAATAAAGCAAAACCTATAACAATAATATCGGTGGTCTTTTTGCTCATAAATTGTTTCCATCCTTAAAAAATTATTTATTAAAACAACGAGAGATTATATCACTATTTTGGGAAAAGAAAAAGGGGGTCGATGAAAAATGTACATCCTTGTACATTTTTCATCTTAGAGTTTTGCTCACCGCAAAACTCTCGAAGTTTAGAACCACCGCCATCCGTGGCGGTTGGGGAATATGCGTCCTTGCACATTTTTCATCTTAGAGTTGCGGGTTTCCTCCATTACCCTCCTGCCGGAACACTTGATTCAAAAGGACTATGAGGCGGCCGGAGTTGTTTTCTATGACTGAAGCACAGCGGACGGTTTTGGAGCCCGAGACGGCTAATACTCCTTGTTCCGCATCTTCACTGCGCAGTTTGCCCGAACCGACAAAAGCTTCATCTCCGTAGGTTTCATACTGACCTATCCAACGGTACAGAAGCTGCAAACCGACATTAAACCTTTCGGCTACTATTCTCACAGGCATCTTTGATTCAAGTACCATTCGGCAGGCTTGCTCTTTCAGTTCCTTTGTATAATTTTTGTAAACTCTTCCCATAATATTCTCCATTATATTTGTTTACTTTTATTATACAAGTTTCAGTAATTCATAATTATGAATTATTTCAGCGCTTCCACTTCTTCTTTGCTGAGACCGGTCATCGGTATACCGTTGAGCGATGAGCAATTTCGATGACGGTAATAATCAGCTTATCGTCACGGATGCGGCACAAAATGCGGTAGTCTCCGACGCGGTATCGCCATAGACCTGAAAGATTTGAAGTAAGTGCTTTACCGCGGGAACGAGGATTATCAAGTAAGGCAATTTCACTCATATATTTTTTGATTCGGCTTTGTATCGGCTTATTAAGCCGTGAAAATTGTTTGCTCGCTGCCGGAGCATATTCGACTTTCATTTTAAGTTATAGTCCAAGTTCTTTATACAGAACGTCGGCAGGTATTGCAGCTTCCCCACTTTTTTCAAAGTCATTCCATGCTTTTTCGGCAAGCAGAGCATCTTCGGCATCTTCCTGCAATTCGGCAAGATAGCGGCTTAAAGCATTTTCCAAGACGGTATCTTTAGCTGCTCCGGTAATTTGGGCTGCCTGTTCCAATTCGTGATACGCTTTATTTGTCATAGTCATTGTAGGCATAGCTTCCTCCTAAATAAACGATGTTTCATCAGGCGGCATCCTGATGAAACTCGAAGTTGAAACGCCGAGCGGTATTTCCGTGAGCTTCAAC
>CAJPPE010000012.1 GCA_905372345.1 uncultured Treponema sp.
AATTAAATATAGACGTATTGGGAACTTCCTTTGCTATTCAAGCCAATGAAACCGATGAATATCTAAATCAAATTTACAATCACTATCTAAATGTTTTAGACCAAGTGAGGCAAACTTCTAAAGTTTCCGACCCTTTAAAACTTGCCATTCTTACAGGTATTTTGGTTACCGATGAGCTATATAAGGAAGAATTTTCAGGGCAAGATTCACAAGAGCTTATCCAAAAGGCCTGTGACATGGAAAAATCCGCTATGAGGATGATCGAAAAAATAAATGAGGTAATATGAAAATTTGGGTAGATGCCGACTCGTGCCCTGTAAGAATAAGACAAATTACGGCCAAGGCCGGAGAACGTCTAAAACTGCCTGTAATCTTTGCGGCAAACAGGGAAATACCCATACCTAAGGGTGCAAGTATGGTTGTTACTGAAAACACGGAGCAGGCTGCCGACCTATACATAACCGAAAACTCGGCTGAGGGCGATTTGGCTATAACTAGGGATATTCCCTTGGCAAAGCTTTTGGTAGATAAGGGGCTTTATGTCATAAATGACAGGGGGACGATTTTTACCCGCGACAACATAAATACCTACTTGTCTGCAAGGAATTTTATGTATGAGCTGCAGGCCAACGGCCTTGCTCCCGAAAAAACAAACTCTTTCGGCAAAAAAGAGATTCAAAAATTTTCAAATCTTTTGGACAGCCTTTTAGCTAAGGTCTTAAAACAAAGGCCTCGTGATTCAAGGTTTTAAGTCCTTATTGTACTTTTAGGGAGAAAATGATATTATAAGCAAATGAAAAATAAACTTATTTTAATGTTCATGCTTTGTCTTATTTTTATAAGCTGTAAACAAGATCCTGATCTTTATTTGTATGAAGATATGGATAACTTAAAAGACGAGCAAAAAACTCTTATTGAAGTATTAAAAAAGACGGAAAGCAAGGAAATGAGCTTTGCCGTTAAGGATAGAATAGCAAAAAATCTCAAGGTTAAAAAGAAAAATAAACTTTTGATTGTCTTTTTAAGCTCCCTTGTAGAAAACGACCCCGATGACACTTATAAAGGTTATTGGCTTTTAATGCTGGCAAACGAATATATGGAACAAAAGATGAATGAACCGGCTGCCTATTTTTTTGAAAGAGTTATAAAACTTGATAAGGATATGGAAATTTCGGGTAAGTCGATTCAATATTTAAGTTTAAAAAATTTGATAAATATAACGAATGATCCTAAACGCCTTGTAGAGTACTATTCTCTTTTGCTTTCCAACTTTTATGACAGCATTGATCCTGCTTATTCCTATTTTATGCTTGCACAAAATTACGAAAAGCTCGGCGAATGGAATTTAGCCATTCAAAGCTATTCAAAATTTATAGGTCTCGGCCGTTTCGATTTGATTATACCTGGCATCCCCGATAATTACGGCTATGCCCGAAAAATTGTAGACTACAGCTCTTCAACAAAGAGCTGGACAGTGGAAAGCCTTGATGAGCTTTTGTCTACTATTAAGTCGGCAATTCAGAGAAAGGACTATGACACCTTGGAGCGTTACCGTTCAAAGGTAAACTTTTTTTCGATGGCGTGGAAACAGGAGCTTTCCGAAATTTACGGTTCTCAAGATTTTTCTTTAAGAAATTTTATGTATGGAACTTATATAAAAATAGAACCTGAACTTGATCCTTCTTCTACGCCGCATGAGGCCTATCTTAAAACTTCGGGCTGGAATCAATATTCAAGAATATGGTACCTGTATTTTAGAAAGGTAAACTTCCCGGCAGATCCTGAAATTCATGGAAGATGGGAGTGGGCAGGTATTTACTACGGAGAAAAAATTTAGTGAAGATTCGGCTTTTTTTTATAGTCTTTACTTTTTTAGGTTTTGATTTAATTCACTCAGCTTCTTTAAATTTTACAGGTGAACCTGTTGAGCTTTGGAAATCTAACAAAACTTCCCTCTCTTATAACCGCCAAAAATCGCTTCACGGTACGGTTATTGTGCCTTCAAAATATCCTCTAATCGAAAAATTTAGAAACCGGTATCTTAATGAAGACGGTTTAAGGTATTTGGAAGCGATTATGCAAAGGTCGAGACCTTACCGCAATTTTATTATTGAAGAATTGCGCAGAGAAAATCTTCCGCCCGAACTTTTGTTTTTACCGGTTATAGAATCCGGTTTTTCGCCCAAGGCCGTGTCAAAATCGGGGGCTGTGGGTATTTGGCAATTTATGCGGAACAGTATAGGCGGCTATGATATTCATATCGATGAATGGATTGATGAAAGGCGGGATCCATGGAAGACCAGCACTGCAGCCGTAAAAAAACTTAAATGGAATTATAATTATTATAATGACTGGTACTTGGCTCTTGCGGCTTATAATTGCGGGGTAGGGGCCTTGGATAAGGCTATAAAGAAAGCAGGAAGCCGAAACTATTGGTATCTGGCCGAAAAAAAATTCTTAAAGACGGAAACCGCTCTCTATGTTGCCAAATTTTTAGCTATAGCGGAAATTCTTATGAATAGCGAAAAATACGGTATTGACTGGGGAGATGCTCTTGATTATGAAGCCACAGAGATTATTCCGATAAAACGCTCTATTGATGTTATTTTGCTTGCAGAAAAAGTTAAGGCTGATACGGACATTTTTTCGGCCCTTAATCCTTCTTTAAAATTCAATATTACACCGCCAAATTTAAAATATAACTTGCGCATTCCTTTAGAGTATAAAGAGGCTGTTCAAGATTTGCTTGAAAAAAACACCCTTCTTATAAAATATTACAGTTATAAAATAAGATCCGGCGATACTCTGTATTCTTTGGCAAAACACTATGGTGTAAGTATCAAGTCGATTATGAATTATAATCCCGGCATTAAAGCTTCCGCTCTTAGGATAGGACAGGTACTCAAAATACCGGCCTTAAAAACCGTAAATTCGTATAGGCGTAAAAATGACAATCAAAATGTAGAATTTAAGGGTATCTATGTAATTAAAAAGGGTGACACCTTATGGTCAATAGCCTTAAAATACAATGTCCAAGTTGAAACTCTTGCCGAAAAAAACGGAATCGAGGTGAATTCGGTGCTTTCCTTAGGTCAAAAACTAAAGGTGCCGATAATAAACTGATAGCCAAGGGGATAAGCAAATGAATAAATTTTTAAATAAAAACAATACTTTAAAAAACGCCAAGAGCTTAAGCGGCTTCTTTTTGTTTTTTTTCCTTTTTAGTTTAGCCTTAAATGCCTATGAGCCCGTCCTTCAATCTTCTTCCGTTCAAAATTGGGAAAAGGGCACAATCGAATCCTTAATAAAACTTGATATGAATAAAAGCGGTTTTTATCTTCCAAGTGATAGGGATGCGGCTTTTAACACAATAGAAAAATACATGCCTTCCCTTTTAAAGGATATTTATCTTTCCGTTATAGTTGACTCTTCCCACCGCTTGGGAAACTATCTTGCCGAAGAAAAAGTAAACTTAAACACCATAAATAAGATAATTGAAAAAGGCAATTATAAAACCCCTCATTTTTCAAATGATATGTCCAATGCCTTGATAAAAACAAGTACTGAACTGCATGAAATTGCAAAGCTGTTTATCAAGCATACTACGCCCTATGTTCCATCGATTCCTCCAAGTACGGTTGTCAGTAAGGCGTATACGGGAATTTTAATAGATGCCAGAGGCTTGCTGCCTGTGCACGGGGAATATACAAAGGAAAAACTTCAGCCCTGCATTTTTCCGAAAGTTTGGAACACCGATATGTCTACCATATATGAAAAAAACATGGTAGATCCTAAAATAGCAAAAAAACTGGGCATAGTTTTATATTCTTCAAGCCTTAATGAAGAGCTGTATAGAGAATATGTAGGTACCGAGCCCCTGCGTATAATAGCGAGAGGGGTTTTCGGCCAAAATAGAACCGATCCGATTATTTCGATGGAAGATAGCAGCCGTATTTTGTCAAAACCTGAAAACTTAAAACTTTTACAGGAAGGAAGAGTCGTTATAATCTGCGATGAGGATATGCTCCGTGTTACAGAGCCATTTACTTCGCCTGATGAAAACTATTACTTTGCTTATCATGATATTGAGCTCTTGCTTGAAAAGCATAAAGAAAAAGGGATTGAACTATCCAATCCGAAGAATATCATAAAGATAACTATGTACGATATACGGTTTGTTGCGGATATGCCCGATGTTCTTCCTGAAGAAATGGGAAAGATAGACGTAATTGCCGAAAGTCTTTTAAAATTGGGACCTTATACGAAATTTTTAATTGAAGGCCATACGGCAGACCTTAATAGGCCCGAGGACGAAAAAATTCTTTCGGTGCAAAGGGCGGAAAGAATTGCAGATGAAATTTCAAAAAGGGGAATTGACCGCTCAAGGATAATGACGGCAGGTTACGGCAGCACAAAACCCTTGGCCCCCAGCAACAATGAAAAGAATATGGCAAAAAATCGCCGGGTTGAAATTACTGTAATCCGTGAATAAACTCTTACATTAAGCTGATTTTAATGATGATACTTTTTTTAACATTGTTTGTTTAGGATATGTTAAAAATACGGTTTAAATAAAATTTGGAGAATAAAAATGACAAAAAAAATTAAGACAAGATGCTATGGCTTTAATTTACTAATTTCAACGGCTGCAATTTCTTTGCTTTTTTCTTGTTCAAGTCTTCCGACTGATGAAACTGTTCCTGCAAATCTTACGCCCATTGAGTTAAATCAAAGGGCTCAAGCAGAGCTTGATAACGGTTCTCTAAGAAACGCCCTTGAGTATTATAAAATAGTTATAAAGCGTTATGGGAATGATGCATCGACCAGAACAGCCGCAGAATATGAGATAGCCCATATCTATATAAGTAAAGGAAAATGGCTTGAGGCTGACGATATGCTTAAAGCCATTATCGATAGATACGAAATGGCTGGAGGTGCCGGTCTTGCTCCCAAGTACTTGATTCTTGCAAGGAAGGACTATAAAAAGACTCAAGAGTACATCCAAAAGCATAACTTGAGAAAAGAAGATATACGGAAAAAAGACATGCAGAATGAAGAAAAAGACTCTGAACCGTCAAACGGGATAACTATACAGCCGGAGTCTTAATTTTTCCTAAATAAGTCTTTTTTCAATCCATTCAAAGATATCGGCCTTAACTTCTTCCTTATTGGTTTCGTTTAATATTTCATGGCGGGCTCCCTCATAGAGCTTTAAGTTAAGGTCGCTTATACCGTTGGCCTTGTAAATATCATATAGTTTTTTTACGCTCTTACCGAGGTTTGAAACAGGATCCCTTTCACCGGACGTAATGAGGATAGGCAGCTCGGTTGGAATTTTTGCCATTTCGGTATTTGTGTGTGTTTCTTTTAATCCTTTAATCATGTCTTGGTAAAAACCTACGGTACACGTAAAGCCGCAAAATTCATCATCAATATATTTTTGAACTTCTTTTTCATCTCTCGAAAGCCAATCAAAATTCGTTTTGGGGGAATCGACGGTTTTATTGTAAGCTCCAAAACTCAGGTTCTCCATAAATTTGGAAGGCTTTTTTCTTCCCGAAAAGAGTTTATTTAAGCCGGCTAGAAGGCCTGCGATTTTAATCATCGGATTTGGGCCGGCACTTCCGACCAATATGGCAGCCTTCACTGTTTTACCGTAGTTTTCTATATAGTTTTGAGTTATAAAAGATCCGAAAGAATGGCCGAGTATTATAATCGGAATCTCCGGATAAATCTTTTTAATTTCATCATTGATTTCTTTTTGATCTTCTACTACACGTTTAAAGCCGTCTTTATCGGCAAGATAACCTTTGAGCATTACATTTCCGCAAGTTTTACCGTGGCCTCGATGGTCTGCTGCAAAAACGGTAAAGCCTTTAGTGCAAGCGTCTTCGGCAAAGTCTGCGTATCTTAAAGCGTGCTCAGCCATTCCGTGGACTATATGAATTACGGCCTTAGGCTTTTTGTTAGGAAGCCACTGATGAAGTGCAATAGCTGATCCGTCGCTCATTGTTTGATAAATTGTCTGCATAAATAAAACCTCTTTGCAACATTATAATCCATAAAAATAGAACTTTCAATAATTTTTTTATAAATTTTACTTTTTGAATGAATGATAAAATTTCACGTGTTTAAGGTGCTGATTGATTTTTTTGCTTTAATATGGTATAAATCATCAGATAAATTTTTATTTATGGGGAAAGTATGGAGCGTATAAAAAGTATCTTAAAGGCTATAAAAAATTCTGCAAGTTATAAAAATGAAAATTTTGTTTATTTTTTGGTATCGGTTATTTTGATAGGCGGAATTTTATTTGCTACCAGACAAAAAATTGTCAATTATCCTTATGATTCAATCGAAAATTTTAAAACGATGATAACTGTCATAGAAAAACCTGTAATTATTGAGGGCGAAGGTTCTGAAGGTTTTTTTACTTCAGGGAGAAAAGTTACTTTAAGCCCTTATAAAATCGGAAAGTATGAAGTTTCTTATTCGTTTTGGAATGAGGTCTATGAGTGGATTCTCAAAGAAAGCGAGCATGAATATCAGTTTCAATCTTTAGGCCAGCCGGGCATCTATATGGGACATTCGGCAAATCCTGAAGAAATGTATGAAATTCCGGAGCTAAAGAAAAAGGCAGAAGAAATGGGAAAGTCCTATAATACGGTAAAGGCCGGGGTTTATCCTGCAACAAAAATGTCGTGGAGTGATGCTATTATTTGGTGTAATGCTCTAAGCGAAAAAGAAGGTCTTGATCCTGTTTATTACTATGACGGAAAAGTTTTGCGTACTGCTTTGGATATTACAAAGAGCGAAAGCCCCGATGTCCAGATGGAAAATAACGGTTACCGCCTTCCGACTGAGGCTGAATGGGAATTCGCTGCCAGAGGCGGAGATATAGAAGCTGCAGATTGGAATTTCGGTTTTGCAGGAACCGATGACATTGAAAAAGCCGGAGAATATACTTGGTATAGAGATAACAGTTCTCTATTCAATATAGGTTCATCAGGGGAAATTATAGATATTCATCCCATAGGTCAAAAAAAGCCCAATAGGTTAGGACTCTATGATATGTCAGGAAATTGCTGGGAGTGGTGTTTTGATAGGTATAATAGTCGAGCTCCCGGAGATTTTATTAATCCTATTAATAATATGGGAGCTCGTCCCCGTATTATAAAAAGCGGCTCGGTAAAGCATGGTTTAAGTTTTTCCCGTGTAAAATCCTGGGGCTATGCTACACCTGTAAATCCGGGATATATTTTGGGCTTTAGATTGGCCCAAACAATTGTAAAAGATAATGAGTAATCTTTATTCGCAGTGTTGACATGATTTTAGTATATGAATAAAATATTTAAGTTATAATTTTAACGTGGAGAAAGAGTATGAGCTTAGATAACGCAAAAAAAGAAAAGTATGTTCAAATTTTAAGAGAAGAGTTGGTTCCCGCCCTTGGATGTACGGAGCCTATTGCTATCGCTTACACAGCAGCCAATTTGCGAAAAATAATGGGCGGTGTTCCCGATGAAATTTTAATTGAAAGCAGCGGTAATATCATTAAAAATGCAAAGTCTGTTATTGTGCCCAATACCGGCGGAATGAAGGGTATGGAAGCTTCTGCCTTGATAGGCCTTATCGGAGGAAATGCAGATAAGGGTTTGGAGGTACTAGCCGATGTTACCGAAGAGCATGTAAAACTTGCTCATGAGTATTTAGCCAAGTCCTGCACTAAGCTTAAACTAATGGATACGCCTGCAAGCCTTCACATAAGAATTACAGGCAAATTAAACGGAGATACCGGAGTCGCCGAGCTCATTCACCAGCATACAAATATCGTACTCCTAAAAAAGAATGACGAAATTATTTTTGAAAAGCCTTTTAGTTTGGAGTCTGCCGCAGGTGCTTTAACCGATAGAACTTGTTTAAACGTAAAAGATATTTTGGAATTTGCAGACACTGTTCCGGTCGATGAGGTTTCTCCAATCATTATGAGGCAAGTTGAATATAATATGAGAGTTTCAGAGGATGGCTTAAAAACTTCCTACGGAATTGAAACCGGAAAAAATATCTTAAAGTATAATCAGAGGAAGGGCGATAATTTTTCGGTTAAGGTTCAAGCGGAAGGTGAAGTCGCAGCAGCCTCCGATGCCCGTATGTGCGGCTGTTCTTATCCGGTTATTACCAATTCGGGAAGCGGAAATCAGGGCTTAGCCGTTTCGGTGCCCGTAGTTGTATATGCCCGCGAAAATAAGTTAAGCGAAGAAAAACTGATCCGCTGTTTGATTGTAAGTAATCTTTTAGCCATTCACCAAAAAACCGGAATAGGCAGACTTTCTGCTTATTGCGGTGCGGTAACTGCCGGAGCTGCCTGTGCTGCTGCAATTACCTATATGAAGGGCGGCTCTTATGAACAGGTATGCGGAACAATAGTCAATACTTTGGGTACCGTATCGGGAATCCTTTGTGACGGAGCCAAGCAGTCATGCGCCGCTAAAATTGCCGCTGCCTTGGACTCTGCCCTTTTTTCTCACGAGCTTGCTATGGACGGAAACTTCTTTGCAGGAGGTGACGGCGTAGTCAAGGATGATATCGAAAAAACCATAGCCGGTATCGGTGTTGTTGCCGCCCAAGGTATGCGCAAAACCGACGAAGTTGTATTACAGGTTATGCTTAAAGACTAATTTTCATTTAGAACATAAAAAATTCTTTTACGGGTATTTCCCCTGTTGTCCGTAAGGGTCAGCTCATGTCTGCCCCTTAGGGCAGCCCCTAAGGACACCCTTAAGGGCTGAATCTTCATTTGATGATAGGATTTTGTGCTTCCTAAATATTCTCCGTCCAAATCCCAGTAGATGACGGCATCGGGATTTTTATGGGCGGCTTCTGCAACCAAGGCCCCAAAAGAACCGTCAAGTTCTGTCGGAATATAAACCGAGGTTCCGTCTTCGGGAAATAAAATTTCAAACTCGCCTGCATTTGATGCCGTACTTTCCGGAAGCCATTGGGGGAGGCTCTTATATTCCGGGTGTCCCTGTTTATAAAAATATTCTGCAGCAGCCGGAAGGACAAACCTGTTTTCTATTTTAGGTAATTCGCTTATGTCGTTTGCCTTAACTTGAAACTTGCCGTCGGGACTTAAAGATACCTTTTTACAATAAGGACAGGTGTTTTGGGTATGACTGTTTATGGGTTTTAAAACAGCCTTTGCAGTTTTACAAAATTCTCCTGCGGGATAACCCGAGTCTGCACAAGCTTTTATAAATTCAAAATCCTTTAATTCTTTTTCGGGCCAGTCCGATTTCGGCAAGATATTAAAAATTTCAAAGAGGATTGGAGCGGCCAGTTTTGTGCTTGTAATTTCAGGCCTTCCTTCTCCCGAAGCATTCCCGCACCAAACGCCTACGGAATATTTAGGCGTAATGCCTATAGTCCAAGCATCCTTGTTCCCGTAACTGGTTCCGGTCTTCCATGCAATTTTTTGATTTTGTACATAAAGCTGCCAGATAGCTTCTTCTTCCGGTCTATTCCCTTCGGTCAGCACGTCCATTGTTATTCTGCAAGCTCCCGAAGAAAAAGGAAATTTTTCGTCAAGTTTGTTTTGAGCTCTCAGCATCATCTTTCGATAAGTGTTTGTAATTTCGTAAAGGCTTATTTCTCCTCCTCCTAAAATCAGGGGAAGTCCGTACTCATCGGCCGAACGGTTAAAGGTTGTAAAGCCCGACCTTTTTAAAATATCTAAAAAGGCGGGTATTGTAAATTCACGCAGGGCTCTTATAAACGGAATGTTTAAAGAATAGGAAAGGGCCTTGCGGGCAGGAATCGCTCCCGAATATGTGTAGTTACTGTTTTGAGGTGTGTAGCCTGCAATCTTTGTCGGAATATCTATGAGGAGTTGGTCAGGTAAAATCATTCCTGCATCCAGCATTGCCGCAAACAAAAAGGGTTTTAATAAACTCCCCGAACTCCGCCTTGCATGAACCATATCGACATGTTCGTTTTTTGCATTCGGATTTTGAAGCCCCGTGTTTCCTATATAGGCTAAAGTTTCTCCCGTTTCGGTATCTAAAATTAAGACGGCTGTATTGTAAACACCGCTTGAGAAATTTCTTTTAAAATGATGGCCGGCAATTTCAAAAACTATTTCCTGTAAAGAATAATCCAAGCTGCTTATGTTTTTTTGATTGGAGCTTTTTGTTTTTAAAAACTCAAGATAATGATAGGCTTTTTGCGGAATGGCCTTAGGTTTATCGGGAACGGGTTCCGCAACGGAAAGAGTGTATGTTTCCTTATCGATTTTTTTTTGTAAAAAAAGATTGTACAAGAGCCTGTCCCTCTTTTCTTTTAAGATTTCGGATTCTTTTCCCGGGCGTACCAAAGAGGGCTGATTGGGAAGGACTGCAAGGCAGGCGGCTTCCGCCCATGTTAAATCTTCAGGCCCCCTTCCGAAATACCGCCATGAGGCGGCTTCAAGGCCTACAACATTTCCGCCGTAGGGTGCGTGGGATGCGTAAATATTCAATATGTCTTTCTTGGAATAAGAAAGCTCCAAAAAAAGGGATAAAAAACTTTCTCTTAGTTTTTGCTTAAAACTTCTTGGCGGATTTTTTTCGGAAAGGCGGGAGGTCTGCATGGTAATTGTAGAGGCTCCCGAAACTATTTTTCCTTTTACAATATTTTCAACTGCCGCCCTAAAAACCGAAAGAGGATCTATCCCAAAGTGAAAGTAAAAATTTTTATCTTCATAGCTTAGAAGGGCTTCCCTGTATTTTTCAGGCAGCTTTGAAGTTTGAGGAAATCTCCATTGCCCGTCACCCGCAGCAGATGCACCTAAAAGTTTTCCGCCGGAACTGTAAAGAGTAAAAGAATAATCAACTTTAAAGCCGGGCGTAAAAAAAAGTATTAAAGCTAAAAATATCAGGCTAGAAATAAAGGCCGGCATCGAGGCTTTTAAAATGTTTTTTATCGGCAGGTGTTTTGGAAAATCCATTTTACTCATTATTGTATTTTGAGCTATATTTTAAATTTGTCAATAGGGTTGGGGCGGAAAGCCAAATTGGTAAACGGCGGAGGTTCTATTCTTGCATAGGAGTATAGAACCTTAGCCCGCCTATTTGCAAAAGATCACACTTTAAACTTATTTACCTCTTTGGAGAGGTTTTCAATGCTTTCTTTATTCTTTTGGCTTATTGCGTTTACTTCCTGTACGGCATTGCTTATCTGCACGGCACCGGAGGCCATCTCGTTCATGCTGTCGGTGATGACGCGGGTCAATTCATCGAGCTTTTGCATTTCTTCGGCAACATTTTCGCCGCCGCGAAGCATCTCGGCAGAACCGTCGTTTACTTGATTGGTTACCATGTTGATGTCGCGGATTGCAGTGAGCACTTCCTTGCTGCCGTTTTCCTGTTCACGCATAGCTTCCATGAGGTTTTGGCTCATCGTTTTGACCTGCTCGGAAAGAGCGAAGATGGCATTGAACTTTTCTTCTGCCGTTTTTGAAGAGGTTGAAAGAGCTTCAATCTCGCCTGAAAGCACTTTGAGGGTGGAAGTGATAGTTTTACCTTGAGTACTGGACTCTTCTGCGAGCTTACGGATTTCGTCGGCAACGACTGCAAAACCCTTGCCTGCTTCTCCGGCGTGAGCGGCTTCGATTGCGGCGTTCATCGCCAAGAGGTTAGTCTGCGAGGCGATGTGCTGGATAACGTTTGAAGCTTCCAATAGACCGCCCGATTCTTCGGCAATGCGTTGAGTTACGTTGTTTGCTCCTGAAATTGTCTCTTTACCGTCAGCAGTGGCGGATGCAAGAGTTTTTATAACATCATCGGTTTTGCTGAGTGTCTGTGTGATTGATGCGATATTGCCGACCATTTGCTCGATAGCTGAAGAAGATTCTGCAACGGAAGCTGCTTGATTTTCAATGCTGCCGTTAAGCTGTTTTATTGTGCGGATAATTTCTTCTACTGTTGCAGCGGTTTCGGTAACGCTTGCAGCTTGGGTAAGAGCCTGCTGCTTTACACCGTCGATGTTTGCACTTATTTGGTGTACGGCACTGGCAGTTTCAGTCATATTGGAAGCAAGTTCGTTACCTATATTTGTCATATCTTCACTGCTTTTACCGACGGATTTAATAGATGAGCCGATTTTTTCTATTGTTTCATTGAAGTATTCCGATAAATCGGTAACTTCATCGTTGCCGTGCACAGGCAGGCGGACGGTTAAATCTCCTTCTCCTTGGGCGATGTTTTTGAGGGCACCAACGGCCGAATCCAATGTTTTTGTAATATGAAATGCAAACATCAAAGAGATAACTAAAAAGATTATCAATATCGTAAAACCTATCATCAATATATAACGTAATACCCGATAAAATTCCGAAAAGACTTCATCTTCTTGCATCAACGCTATCAACTTCCAGTTTAAACTATCAATGGTGTATAGTTCGGCCAGCCATTTTTTATTATGTATGTTTACGGTCATACTTCCCGAATCCGCTGCGGTAAATTGTGTAAAAGCCGAAATATTCACATCTTCCATTTTCTTAAAATTAAAAGAATCGTTTTTCGGATCAGCCAGTATTGTTCCGTCCCCTTGTACCAGCATAATATAACCTGTTTTACCTATTGCCAGTGCTTTTAGCATTTCGGTTAATGTTTGTAATGAAACTTCTATACTGACATTGCCGATATGTTCATTTTGAAAAGAAAAAACACCCTGTGAAAGACAGATAACCGTATCGCCTACCGTAGAACGATAGGCTTCCGTAACGATCGGCTTTTCAGGAATCTTGGAAGCAGCCTCATACCAAGGCCGTTTTCTCGGATCATAACCGCCTGAAAGCGCCTTGTCGCACGTTGATGTATATCCGCCCCACTTTGTTCCCATAAAAACGCACATATAATACGGATAGCTTTTATGAATATTTTTGAATAAATTAAATACAGCTGTTTCCATTGCACCTTTTTCTATGGTATCGATATCGGATACTTCAGTTTTTGAAATATATTCGTTAAAAGAACTATCGGCATTCCGCACATCTGAGTGGCCGGATAGCATACGCAACATATATTTTGTATTATCGAAAAATAAATTGATATCATATTCTATCAATTTGATATTTTGCAGCATATTTTTATGAAATCGCTCCCGATCTGTTTTTTTAATTTGAAAACCAATAATGGCTGTAATAAGAAAAACAAGCGTTATAATAAAAATAGCGAAAATCAAGATGAGTTTATAACGGATTGAAAAACGTTTTTTCATTGTAATCTCCTTTTGTAGGGCGTTTTTTTTCTTTTTACCGATAAACGGTGTATACACCTGAAAAAAGCATTCCTATGACCCCCTCCCTTTTCCAACGTGTTGCTTAGGGCTCTGCCCTAAGAACCCGTAGAATTCAAGGCTTCGGGGTATTCTGTTT
>CAJPPE010000013.1 GCA_905372345.1 uncultured Treponema sp.
CCCTTAACGGAAAGGACATTGCAATGCCCGTCGGTAAAAACACTAAAATTGCCGAAGACGGCTTAACTATAGTCGCCGAAGTGAACGGACAGGTTCTTTTGGTAAAAAACAAAATTACCGTACAAGAAATCTATGTAGTTGAAGGCGACGTTTCAATTAGAACTGGAAATATTACATTCTTGGGTTCGGTCTTTGTAAACGGAAATGTTGACGACGGTTTTGTTATAAAGGCCTCAGGAAATATAGAAGTTAAAGGCTCGGTCGGCAGGGCAGAGCTTGATACCGAGGGCGATATAGTTGTAAGTCAGGGTATCATGGGCAAAGAAGGCGGCGTAATAAGAGCAGGTAAATCAATCTGGTCTAAATTTATTCAAAATACAGATGTTGTTGAAGCCGGAGATATGGTAATTGTTTCGGACGGTATTATAAAATCGAACGTAATGGCTAACCGTAAAATTATATGCCGCGGAAAGAAGGCCGATATAATAAGCGGCAATCTAAGTGCTTCCGAATCTATTTCGGCAAGGAATTTAGGAAGTGTTTCAGGCGGAAACGATCTTATGTTAAATGTAGGCTTCGATCCCAAAAGCAAGGAACGCTTAAACTTCTTGCTGCAAAAACAGGAAATGGATCAAAAGAGTTTAGAGGACGTACAACTTAATCTAACAAGTCTTGAAGAGCTTAAATCCAAGAGGGGAGAACTTCCAAAAGACAAAGAAGAAAACTATAATAAGATGAACGAATATAAGTATACGCTTCAAACAGACATTAGCGAAGTACAAAAAGAAATTACCCAAATAAAAGAATACTTAAATACACTGAAAAATCAGGGCCGAGTTTCCGCTTCCGGACATGTATATCCGGGGGTACGCATAGTAATACGGGATACCACCGAGGATGTAAGAATGGATTGTAAGGCTACTACATTCTATCTTGACAAGGGAATTGTGCGTTACGGAAAATATCAAGAAGAGAACGAAGAGGATTCTAAGAAGGTTCCAAGTGGCTATTCAACCAATTGATTTACAGACTCTATATGCTCAAATGGCTAAGGTCGGCAAACAACAAGGAGCCGAACACCAGCTTGCTTCTATGGTAAAAGATGCCCAGCAGCAGCAAAATAAAATTGATGTGCAAAAAAAACTGAGCTCAGTTCAAGTTGTAGATTCCGACAGTAATAAGAATCTTAGAATCAATAAAGACGGCAAGTCTCCCGATGAGGAAAATAAGGGCGGGGAAAATAAAAAACAGAACGACTCTCAAAATAATCAAGAACTGAATACTGAAGAATATATAAAAGACCCTTCTTTGGGACAAAGAGTGGATATTTCAGGATGATGACTGTTATTTCTATTGTTTTACTAATACTGAACCTCTTTTTTATGTTTATTTTTTATGTGAAGCTGAAAAACCAATTTTCAGACAGAGCTTCAATAAATAATATAAAAAATGAAACTCAAAAATTGATAGCTCAAATTGCTTTTCAAACCGACCAGTCCGTTACGATATTGGAAGACAAGATTAAAGAAGTAAACAGCCTTATTCTTGAGCTTGATAAGCGTATTCTTCTTGCAGGAAAAGAAGAAGAAAAACGGAGTGCAGCCGAAAAAGTTTACGAAAGCCTTGCTGAAGCGGCTAAAGCTAATGCCTTTTCAGGCCTTGATACTGATGTTTTTGCAAAAACTAAAAAGCCCGTAATTTCAAAAGAAAATCCTCCTATCGAAAACGAACCCATTAAGATATATACAAAGCAAATTTTAGCTCCTAAATCAGTGATTGTTCCCGACCAAACAACTTCAATGAAGGAGCAGATAATTGAAATGGCTAAAAAAGGCCTTTCAATAGAGCTGATTGCTGAAAAAGTCCCCCTTCCCACCGGCGAAATTGAGCTTATAATTTCGATGAATACTTAATTTAATTACCTTACATTGTGATTTTGCTGTAGGAAAAGGCTTTGATAAAAATAAGATACAAAGACTTTCCCAAAATTATTTCGCAACCTTAGCAGTTTCCTATATCACATAAAAAATCCCCCGCCGGATAATCCGACGGGGGATAACTCACTAATGGGTGTGCTTATTTTTTAAGCACTGCCATCTCATAATTCGCATTTGTAAAGTATGCGGCGATAACTTTATCCTGATAAATACCGCCCGTAGGTACACCCTGACAAATTGTATACTGCTGAATACCGTTACTTGCCGGCACAGTCATAACCACCCAATTACCGGTAAACTTACCGTTCTCAACGCCGTTTTTAACGTCGGTAGCAGAGGCAATACCGTCTTTAAGCCAGGCAATACGAGCTGCATTTGCTGATCCGAAAAAGCCGTTATGATAGTAACTTATATATGGTACTTGCTTGTTGTTTTCTTTGCGCACGCCTATTTTAAGGTAAGAGCCCGGGTTCATATACGTATCAACCGTTGCAATTTTAAAATCGCCGGTGTTCGGCTTACTTGACCCTTTTACCTTTGCGGGTGCAAGGTATGCATAACGAACGCCGTTATTGCTGCCTGAATAGTAGCCGATGTGAACACCGTCTTGATCATCGACAACAAGGTCTACATACAGCGGAGCCCCGCTGTCGATAACAACGGCATGGTCTTGCCATTGACTTGTAAATCTATCGGAATCGGTCGGTTCCGTATAACTGCCGGTACCCATATCGCGGTAGCTGTATATCAATTGTGAATGCGACGCATCGTACCATACAACAATAGCCCTATTGTTGGAAGTAAGTCCTACGGCTGCATATTGACCGCCCTTATAGGTTGAGCTTTTGTTTGCAATAATCTCGTACCCTTTAGCCGAACCCGATTTTTCAGGATCCGCACCGGTGTCACCATCCGGACTAATATCATGACTTATTCCGCCTGTAACGCTATTTGCTGCCGTTACAGTACCGTAACGATATTTTATTGGAGCATCATCTTTAACGTTCTTATCAAAATACACAACGGCAAGTTTTGCAGGATTTGCAGATGTACCGCCTCCCCTAACCGCCATCTTAGGTATTTGTACACGGTTTACATCGTATACATGCCTCAATTCGTTATCCGAGTTTTCAAGACGATGTTTATTGATACCAGTATTATAAGCATCCGTCCCTGCAGATTGTTGGAAAAAAAGCGTAAAAGCTGTGCTATACCCTGATCTATCCGTATTCGTAGCTCCAATATACGGTTTTCCGTTATCGTCATAAGCTATAACGGTATTATGATATTTACTATAGCATTTTTCCCACTCGTTATTTTCAGTTCCGTCAATAAGAGAAGACAAGCGCATTGCATTACTGCCGCTACCCATACTCCTTAAATTACCGTACGCCATATAATATTTGGAATTTTTACCCATTACAAATTGCGGACTTTCCAAAGCAGCATTGCCGATAAGAGTTTTTGTTTCCCATATAAACAATTTGCGCTTTACGGTTAATATATTATTGTTTATACCGTTTGCTTCAATATTATACGGCTTGCTTACATCGACCATATTGTTTATGGATTTTCTGCTGCCCACTTGCACTGAAATTTCACCGCTTGTATGAGATGATGCTATGGAAACATTGTTTAGATTTGTACCGAGCGATGTTGAACCGAGCATAACCGTACCTGTGTTAAGGTTAAATCCTTTTATTTTAAGGCTTTCACCTGCACGCACAGGATATTCGCCCGTCGAAGCACGAGAGAAAGAACCTTTAAAACCACTATCCGCACTCATTAAGCCGGTTTCTACTTCCGTTATAAAAGGCATAATGTTTACATTTGTTTTTGCTTCGTTTGCATTATAACCATACACAAAAACCTGGTTTGCTTCTACAGGAACCATTTCATCCAATGTTACTTTATCGCCGTCGATCTCTTTAATGCGAGTAAGGTATTGAGTCTCGCCGTTTGTAAACACAACAAACTGCCCTGCATTTTTACCTGTAAACACTGTACCTTGTGCAGAATTCTGCCGGTTTCTGATAACAGTTGTTGCAGATGCAGGCATGTGTTCTTTAGTCCCTAAAGAATCGTTTGTTCCGTCGTTTACGGTTATTTTAATTTCCTTTGCAAGATCTACACTTGTTCTTTCCGTATCCCAATCCAAAGTCCACTGTATATAATATCCGAGGTAATCTGCTCCCAGTTTTTCAATGGTTAATACGGCGCCATCGGCTGTCATTGAACCGTTCGTCCAAGCTCCCGAAGTGGGACGTGTAGCTGTCAATGTTGTATGAGGTAACGTTGCCTTAACCGTATTTATCTTAATATTATCGTAGGCAAAACCTCGTAGGGTAACTTTACCCGAAACGGAAGAGTGATCGTTGCCTAAGCTGTTAATCTTTGCAATTTCCACGTGCCCATTTGCACGGCTGTTTTGGTACAGAGAGTTATCACCTTCGCCGTTCCAGTGGAATGGCAGCACAACTACGGTAGGTTTTTGAGTGTCAAGGGCATCGAATATGGCTTTGATCGTTACCTCGGCAAAAGAGCTTTTGGTAAGAGGAGCACTTCCTGTTTTCGTACAGCCTTCCGCACTGTCCCACAGTTCAAGCACTAAATCTTTAGTGTTGCTGCCGGTACTATTGCCTATCGTGTTCAAATCACTTGAAGTCAAAGCTATAGTATCGCCGGAACTGATATTGTTCATATTGTGACCGGTTAATGTGTTGCCATTATATTTGAGTGTATATTTAATTTGCCCTTGCCCACCAGTAAAATCTACTTTGATCTTGGAATCAGTCAAAGATTTAAAGGCAAAGCGTTTACTGGTAAGAGTTAAGAAAGCATCCGAATTCGCATCGATTGTTTCCACCAGCGCATTGTTTGCATTTGTATTTTCAAAGGAGCTTTGCGTGCCGCCGATATCCGTACTGAGCTTTACCGTGGTTACACGTAAAGCTTTGTTTTTTACCCGCACATCTTCCTGAGCAGTAAAAACGTTGCCGCTGTTGTCGGTTATGGTATAGGTAAGTTTACCTTTACCATCAGGTATGCTTGATAAATCGATCTTTCCTTCCCATTTACACAAACCGTCCAGCTGTCGGTATATTTTATTTGAAGGATCAAGCTCGGTCATAGTTACGCTTTGTGAAGCACTACCTACTTCAAGTTTGGCGGTAACTTCCTTAACACCTGAACCATTATCGTTTGCAACACCGCGCACTACCCAATCGTTGCCGCTGACAGCTTTTACCAAAATTTCGGGTCTATATACAGCATAATTGTATCTTCCCGCAGAAGCAAGAGCGGGTGTAAAGTTTACCGTATTATGCATAATACCCGAAATGCCGGTTATGTTTACGATTTTATCCCCCACAAGGATCTTTAAACCTGAATAATTTGCCCGTATAGTGTTTGCAAGAGCTGAATCGTTAATTGATGTTGTACCAAAAGTACCGTTAGCAACGTAAATCATATTGCCGAAACCGCCGGAAGGATTATCTGTATCAAACCGGAATGTAAATTCTCTTTCGGATTTCAGCTTATTATAAGTGTTTTCGGTAATAGATATTTTTACGCTGAATTCGCCCTTTGCTTGAGCTTGTGCAGTTAAAGTACTTAAATTAAGCGGCATTTTAAGCTTATAATTTTTTGCAGCAGGCGATGAAGACGGATGAGCCGGATCTTCTTCTATCCATCCATCATGTTTTAAGTCCTCTATAGCTGTTGAACCGGTATATATTTTCCCATTTGCCAAATCACCGGAAATAGTAATTTCTTTTATTCCTGTTTCATCGTATAAAGATCCGGTAAGAGTCATATTCGAGCCAATCCACATACGCGGAATGTAGTCTAAAGAAACAGGAGGAACTGCAGTGGAATTAACTATTTTAATAGCGTCGGGACTTCCGATTGTCGGAGAAGACTTATCTATTTCGATTTTAATCTTTTCCGTCCATGCACCGAATTCATTGGTTGTTTTATTTTTAGCACGAACTCTAAAATATACAAACCAATTATTGCCGCTCGGATTAAAAGATTGATCTTGATTGATCGTTTGCGTCCACTGCACTGCACCGTTTGCAGCAGTATCATCTACAACAATGCCATTCCCGCCGTTATACCAATCCTTTGTACCGAATTTCCCGTCATCCGGCGTCGCATCAAAATTACCGGTTTTGGAAAACTGAATATATGCTTCTCCTATATCCGACGGAGAACCGATAGCAACATTCGTTGTACCGAAAATTTGTATAGTACCGCCCAACCTGGCTTCATTTGCAGGAGATAATATTTTTACAACAGGTTTTCTTCCATCGGGATTTAATAACATTGTCAGCTTATGTACTTTCTTATTGCCGATATTGTCTTCCGCAAGAATATATATAGGAATGTCAAAATACGCCGGTATAGACGTATTCGCATTTCCATATTCTGAAGGAGTTATACTGGTGAAATTATATTTAAAGTTCCAACTGCCCGCCGTAGACGTAACCATGTTTTGCCAACCGCTCGTTTCAGGGGTTACCGTTCCTATGGATTTTTTTGCAATTAAAAACTTTGTTGCAGAAGCTTTAACTCCTGCACCTGCGTCCGAAATCGTTCCCGTAAAGCTTACTTCGCCTGCTTGCGCAACATTAGACTCCGGATAAGTTAATGCAACCGTCGGAGGTGTTTTATCGACGGTAAAAGTTATTTTATCTTTGTCTTGGCTTCCGTTATTTGCTTTGGCCAAAAAGTGGAGTTCGTATTCTCCATCGGTTAAACCGCTTATATCAAGGGTAGCATTGTACCGTGCAGGAGCACCGACAGGATCAGGTCGTACGAGTTTTCTATTGGAATCTTCCGTCGCATCTGAGCCGATCTTATAGTAAGCTGTGCCCGGTTCCAAATCGGTAATGTCTGCAAGAATATCGAAATTTTGATTTTTAAAGCCTTCGATACGCACAGGTCTTATTCTCGGGCCGCTTCCGCTTGAAATAAAATTACAAATGTATAAACCGTTGTTTACCGAATTCGAATCGTCATATGCTTCAAAGGTATTAGAAGTTTGCTTTGAGCTATCCATACCGATAACTTTTATTGCACGTTTTCCTTCGGTAAAAGAAGTAGGTAAATTGAATTTTACCCGTAAATTGCTTCCTTCTTTTATTATCGCATTATCCAAGTCTGCTTGAGAATTTAAACCGGCAAAATCGAACAGTACCGCTTCTTGTACAAGGTTGTTACCGGTTTTAAAACTGTCGGTTTCGTTAGTCCCTGAAGCCCCGTCCCATTTCATAAGCACTATTTTTATGCCGCTATTTTTATAATCGTCAACCGTAGCAGGACTTACCAAAGGAGTACCATCTTTATTGGGAATAAGTTCTGCTAAAAGCGTGGAGGCATTTCCGCTTTTAAAAACAATCGTGCTGGCTGCGGCAAGATCCAAACCGTCTTTTGCAAGATTTTTTACACCGATAATTTTATAACCGGGCGACTTATTAGGATCCAATTTAAAGGTACTGCGTTTTTCATCGGTACCGTCCATCATTTTACGGTTATTTTTTAATGCAGTTAATGCATCGTTGTCTGCACGCAGCTCTTTTATTTTTTTATCGTGTTTGTTTTTATCGGAACCTTTTTTACCTGCAAAATAATCGCTTATAACTTCTTCGGTATAACCTTTTGCTAAAACGGTATTTTGTATGTCATCTTTTAAATAAAAGAAATCGCTTTTGTTTCCTTCCGTGCCGGGAGCACCGCCGGTAAACTCCTGCGCGTTGTCGTACAAAAATAATTGGGCTTTTATGGCTTGATTGTGCAGCTCATTTTTTTGATAGTTGTACCATGCAGCTGCCTCAGCTTCGCCGTGTACAAAAAGCTGTGCATTGATGTTTTTTCCTACAAACATTTCGCTTGCAGCAAGATGTTTTTCCGGTACTTCAACACTCAGTTTGGAAACCGTATTCCGCTCCCCCGCTTGACCGAGTACGGAAAAAACAGCACCGTATTTATCGGCGCTTGTCGGGTTTTCCGACAGAGCGGCAAACGTCGACGGACGTGACACAATAAACACCGGAGCCGTATTATCGATTTTATAGTTTTTTGTAAATGTGGACGTCTTTCCGCCATTATCTATAACGCTAACGATTGCAGTGTATTCACCGTCAGGGATGGGATATACTTTTACCAGCTCATGACCCGGTTCTTCTCCGGTAGATTCATTAGTTACGTTTATTGTCCATAAAACAGAAGAGCTTCCTTTTGTGAAATCTACCGCCTCATATACAATACTACGCTGTTTGGTTTCAATATTTTCAAAAACGACCTGTACCGACTGAACACCGTCATCGTCTTTTGCCGTTCCTTTTAAAACAAAAGACCCTTTGATAGGCGTATCTCCTGCATCAGGGTACAGGATTTGACCACTGGGTGGTAAGACATCTATCGTAGCTCCCAAGGATACAAGAGGTTTACATGTTACCAACATTATAACCGTAAACAAAATTAAAATCAAAAAAATTAAAAAAATCCTGTTCTTCTTCATAAAAGCCTCTAAAAAGTTTTGTTAAAATATATCAACTCTTACACCTACAGATATATGCGGAATAACCGATTTGATTGCAGATTTTTTACTTGTTGAATCCACATCGGTAGGTATAAACCATAATTGACCTTCAGTAAATATCGAGAAAGAACTAAAATATTTTTGCTTATGGAATTTCACACGAGGAAATTCAATTTGTGTAAGCAAAGCCGACAATATTTGAGGGCGTCCGCTTTGGGTGTTTGTAAAAAGTGAAAACTGTGCACCCAAGGCCAGATCCAAATACAGCCATTTCCAATCAGGTCCAAAATAATATCCGAACGGCAGCTCATAAACATTGGCTAAAAGTTTCAGAGAAACAATATGTCCTCCATATCTAATTTGCTGATTACCGTATAGAGCTGTAAACTGACTTTGTAAAAACTGCCCATAATGGAGCTGAAGTTTTACATTATCATCAAAAAAGCTCAATCCCACACCTAAATTCCACAAAGAAGCACCCCAAAAAGCAGTTTCAAAATGCAAACCTTGAATAAACTTAGGTAAACCATAGCTTGCCTTATCTCCCTTCCTCAAAAGAGCTTCTACACTTGACAGCTCTACATCATCCGAAGATAAGCCATTAAACTTTATTGAGTTATTGTACCGGCCTCCTTCACCGGGCGATATCAACGTAATCTCAGGAGCCGTCTTATCAACTTTTATTATTGTTCTGCAGACTGCTATTTCCTTGTTTTCCATAACAGCTCTTACTAATAAAAAGTGGTTTCCTTCCGGCATATCATCTGTCTCAAGACGATACTTCCAATTAGCAGCCGACTTAACAGGTGTAAAGGTCTTGCCGTTATCAAAGCTTACTTCTACATACTTAACACGCTTTGCCTTAAATACTCTTTTATCTTCCGGTGCAGAATCTTTTGAAGAGACTCGTGCTTTTTCTTCTTCAGAAACCGCATAACCGGCCCTTCCTCTAAGATAAGGCCTGTCTATAGCAAAGTCGCCCATTGCAAAGTTGTCTATAGTAATCCAAGGGCCTTCTGCCTCATAGTTTATCTTATGCACCTCAGAAGATATCAACCCTGATCCTGTACCGCTTGCCTTTAACTCAAGACTATGCTCTCCGTTTCCCAGCTTTTCACTGTTTAATTTAAAACAAACATAACCGGTTTTAGATACAGAAACCGTTTCAATTTCTTTTCCGTCTATATATAAACTTGCTTCTTCTACACGTTTATCAAACATAAGACGGCCGTATACATTGAATTCGCCTCTTACAGTCTCTCCATTCAAAGGGTATAATAATTCTATCTTGTTTTTGTCTTTTTTTCGGTACACATCAAAGTTAATGGAGACCTCATTTGCATTATTAGCCTTATCGACCCCGCTGATCTCAAGATTATATCTTCCTTCAGGTAAAGAACTTATGTCTATATCTTTAGATAAGATTATATCTTTTTCAAGTTTTATCTCGGATAATTTTTGAGGTACGGAAGAACCGCTAAGGCTTTTTATCTTCAATGTTACCCCCTCAAGTGAAATATTATCATAAACTTGTCCCGATACAAAAAGATTGTTATCCAATTTTGAGCCTGCCAGAGGGTATTCAAGCTGTAGAACGGGAGGCGTATTGTCTATGTTAATTAATGTAGAATATAAGGATACCTGTTCATATTTATCAGTAGCCCTTACAAAAACTACATGTGTTCCGTCATTTATAATATGTGTATTAATACGGTACTGCCATTTCTCTCCGCCCTCCACGAGGTTATAGGTTTGACCATTGTCAAGAGATACTTCTACTTGTTTGATACCGTTTTTATCTATTGCATTTCCGGATATTACGCTTATTTCTTTTACTGTATCGGTTATAAGCGGGTAACCTACAACTACTTTAGGAATTTCTAAAGATACCCTTATCTTTCTTTTTACAGGTTGGCTTGTAACTCCGTAAATGTCTTCAGCATACATTGTAATTTCATGCTCATTGTCGGTAAGCTCGCTTAACAAGATGGGTATAGAAAAGCTGTTTTTTATCTCCATCGATTTATAAGCACCGTTATCTATTTTATAATAGATCTTGGCTGCTTCATCGTCATCATATACAATGCCCGATATTTCAAAGTCGCTTATAATTATTTCGTTTTCAGCGGGTAAATGTAAATCGATCCTTGGTGCATCTTCACTATTGTCTATGTCAAAACTATAACTATTGAAATTTCTTGTATTTCCGGCAAGGTCAGTAAATCTAAACTGCATGTTCTTATTCAATGGTTCTTTTGCACTGCCTATTATAAGATTCGGTAAGGAGCTATATTCGAAAGTCTTCCATTCAGAGCCCTTACTTGCCCCTTTATACTCTGCTTTTACATCAGGAAATCTATCAGTTACCTTAAAAGCTGAATAGATTGAACCGTTTACCTTTCCTCCGCTTTCAGGTAAGACCATAGCAACCTCAGGAGCTTCGCTGTCTTTATAAAATACTCTATGTTCAAAGCTTTCTTTTCCGGCTAAATCGACGGCTTTTATGGTAAACAGTATCGGGCCGTCAGGTTGCCCGCTTACATTTATAGTTTCATTAAAAGCATTAGACAACTTTACATAAGAGGAATCGCCGCCAATACTATATTCTACGGTTTTAATGCCGGCTCCGTCCGAGACACGGCCTTTTAAATTTATAGACTTATTTACAAAAGCGGCAGCTTCGCTCATATCAAGGTTTATCGCAGGCGGAGCCATATCTGAAAGAATATCTACAAGGGGGCTTGTATATACAGAGCCTTCACTGTCGGTAATTTTTACACCTACGCCCTTATATAAACCGTCTCCGTTTACGGTTAATTTTATCGAGCTGCCTTCATATTCAGCTGCAATGTTTTTACCGCCTATAACTGTCAAAGATTCTATAACCATTCCTTCTCTGGGCTGGTAAACACCTAATAAGGATTTTCCTTCAGTTAAAACAACCTGATTATTTTCATTCAAATTGGTTTTAGCCCAGACAAGATTTTCTTCCGAACCTGCCCCGGACATATTTACAACACGGATAACTAAGGTTTGTTTAGTAATTCTGTCATTTATGTCGGTTGCCGTAACGGAAACGGTATACAATCCCGGTTCGGATTTGGTATTTACATTTGTTTTTATTACATATTCCGTCTGACCGGTCTTTATAGGCAATGAAGTCTCTTCTTCTCCGTTAAAGCCTGCACTTAAATATTTTAAACCTGAAGGAGCCTTTACATGTACCGATGTGGAAGCCTTAGATTGAGCATTATATATAGGGATTACTGTCTCACCGTTATCAAATGATATAACAGGTTCCTTACCTTCCGCTTTGAAATTTATACTTACCGGAATACCGGAGATTCCTTTTTTGTTTACCGCATATATTGTTAATGTATGCTTGCCGGCAGTTATTCCTTTTTCTATAGCTCCAAAACCGGCAGCAGATGCAGGTATAGTTTTTTCTTCACCTTTATCTATTTTATACCGTATTTCACTCGCTCCATATAGGTCATACACTACTCCTGCTATATAAAGGTCTTCAAAAACCTCTGTATCCATAACAGGTTTTAACATTTCTATTACAGGCTTGCCTTTGTTCTGATCTATTGCAATAGTTTTTTTATTCTTACAATGTTTCCGGCAATGTCCGTTGCAGTTATCTCCACAGCAGCACTCTTGGCTCCGCTCTTACTTACATCGAATTCTTTTATCCAATAACTATTTCCCGGAGTAAGTTGAAATTCGCCGCTTTCGCCGTTACATTTCCAAGATAAACTTGATAAACCTGCTGAATCCATAGCTTTCCCTGCTACGGAAAATACAGGGGCCATAGGGCTGTCTTCCTCAGGATAGATGAACTCAACTTTAGGAGCTGTATTATCGACAAACAATAAGAATGTGTGAATACCTACACTTCCTTGCTTATCTATTGCCTTAAACCAAATTACCTTAGGTCCGTCATCTATAGTTTTTGTATCCAGTTTTAATGAAAACTTTGACTGCTTTGTTTTTTTATTATAAGAAAGTTTTATTTCTTCAAAGTTCTCCCCGTTATTTAATGAGTATAGCAGCCTTTCTACGCCGTTTCCGTCCTCTACAGTTCCTTCAATACTTATTCTTCCTGAAACAAGTTCGCCCACACTTCTATTTACTATGCCGGTTACCGGTGAACGGCGGTTTAGATAAAAGCTGTTTTTTACGGATTTACCTTTTACTCCGTTAATGTCTACACCCCAAGCCTCTATTGTGTGTGTACCTTCTTCAAAATTTTCCGTGTTTATATAATATGACCAAAATTCTTTTCCTTTTGCACGGTATATATTTTCTCCGCCGTCTATGCGAAGTTCTACATAGTCTACGGCATCATCATCTACGCAGGTTCCTATTACGTTTATATTTCCGATTACCACGGCTTCAGTTTTAGGATTACTTATGTTTACTATCGGTAAGTCGGAATTAGGGTCTATATACATATTAAATGGCCCCTCATATCCCTCATTGCCGGCTATATCTACGGCTCTTATCAGAATATTGTATTTGCCTTTTTTCTTACCCGATATATCTATTGATTGCTGCCAGCTTTCTTTGCTTGTCATCTGAACCGTATCAATATCTTTAGATCCTCCGGCATATACAACTCCAAAAAAGCTGATCATTATTAATAAATACAT
>CAJPPE010000014.1 GCA_905372345.1 uncultured Treponema sp.
CAATTATCTTTTTTAAGATTTTATCTTTTTGCATAATTTTTAGAAGTTGACTTTAGGAGCGGTCGATGCTTGATCATCAGCCTTAAAATAAGCCTTTTCTCTAAAGCCGTTCATGTTTGCAATAATGGAACGCGGGAATTGTCTTATATAAACATTGTATGATTGAACGGCTTCGTTATATCTTTTGCGTTCAACGGCAATACGGTTTTCCGTTCCTTCAAGCTGGGTTTGTAAATCCATAAAATTTTGATTTGCCTTCAATTCAGGATAGTTTTCTGTGATAACCAACAAACGCTGTAAAGCTGATCCAAGGTCGCTTTGAGCCTGTTGAAATTTTGCAAAGGATTCCGGATTATTTAAAACCTCATCGGAAACCTGCATAACCCCGCCGGCCTTTGACCTTGCTTCTGCGATATCCGTAAATACCTTAGATTCATGGCTTGCATAGCCTTTTACAGTATTTACCAAATTAGGAATTAAATCAAAACGTCTTTGATAAACATTTTCTACCTGACTCCATGCAGACTTTACACCTTCTTCTGCTTTAACAATAGAATTATATGTTCCTACAAAAAAATTATATAAGCTGAAAGCCAAAACAAAGACAACAGCCACAATAATTAATCCGATTTTTAAACCCTTACTCATAACGCCTCCATAAATGTTAAAATAAGTTATATTTAATTTAACAAATTACGGATAAAAAAACAAGCCCTTGAGTTTTCAGTTTACTTTTTTCTAACGGAAGGTGCCGCAATAAAAAATATAAGAGCCGTAATGTAAGGAACAGCCAATAAAATTCCTGATGGGATTTTAACTTCACCCTGCATGATATTTACAGCGTATTCAGCTGAAGAAAAAAGCAAGACAGCGAGAGTGCATAAAAGAGGATTTTTATTTCCTAAAAAAATTGCGGCTAAAGCAGTCCATCCTCTTCCCGCACTTATATTCGGAGTATAGGCGGCAAGACGGAACACAAGGGTCGATCCTGCACAGGCTGCAAAAAAACCTGCGATGGTCCATGAAAATATTTTATAATTATTGGGATTTATTCCGTGAGCAATTAATACGTCGGGTGCCTCACCTGAATATTTTAAGCTGATTCCCTTGGAGCTGTATTTTAACAGCACAAAGATTACAATGGCCAAAATTAAGCCGGCAAAAAACGGATTAAGGTTATTTACGGGAACAAGATGGGAGGATGCTTCAAAGTCTTCAAAGGAAAGCACTCCGCCTTTTTTTAAAAAGATTTCCGATGCCCAAGGTACAAAGCCGGCTGCAAATAGGTTTAAAGAAAGCCCTGTTAAAAAAGAGTTTGCCCTTGTTTTAACGGTAAACAATCCAAGCAAATAAAGAATAAGAGAAGTTAAAAGCACGGAAACTATAAAACCAAAAACGGGATTGCCGCTTATTATGGTTATAAGAGCACAAAAAAATGCAGATAAGATAACGGCGCCTTCCATAAAAACGGCAAGGGAACCTGAATATTCGGTAAGGAGAGCTCCCAAAACTAAGAACAAAAGAGGAGCCGACATTTTTAAGATGACTAATGCGGCTTCAATCATATTCCCTTCCTTTTTAAAAGAATCGTCTTTATCCGTGAAATATTTTTACTTAATCCTAAAGTAAAGCGTAGGCTCAACAGGTTTGCAGAAATAAAAAGAAAAACTACGGCCTGTAAAAATACAGCCGTATCAAAAACCAATGAGCCGGACATTACGGCGGCATCGGAAGCGCTTTGTATCCATGAGTATAAGAAGGCGGCAGGAATAATTGCAAAGAAACTATTTTTTGCAATTAAGGCTATCGCAAGAGCCGACCATCCCATTCCTGAAGAAAAAGAAAGATGACAAATATACCAAGTTCCTGTAATTGCAAAAAATCCGGTTAAGCCGTGAAGCCCTGCAGAAATACCCATTCCTGCAAGAGGCGGAGCATAAACCGAAAAGCCTGCAAACTTGGAAAACTCAGGAGCCGTTCCCGAAAGCCGCAAGCGGTAGCCCTGTTTTGTTTTAGCAAAAAAAAGAATAAAACCAAAACAATCGAAAACAGAAAAGAAATATTTAATGATGACGGAGGTAAAAAACTTTTAAGCTCAAAAGTTTCTGCTATGGGAGGCAAGGCAAGTAAATTCCCCGATGTATCCCGCAGAGGATTGCCGATAAGATAGTTTACAACAGGCAATATAGCTGCAGAAATTAAAAAAGAAGTTAAAAGCTCATCGGCATTAAATTTAATTTTTAAAAAGCCTGAAACAAGACCGATTAAGCCGGAAGCAAAAAAAACGATTAATCCTGTAAGAACAAGTTGTATTACGGGCTCCGTCCAAGTATTTTGTAAAAGTATTCCGGTCAAAAGCCCTGCAAAATATATTTGTCCCTCCCCGCCCAAATTAAAGCAGCCGCACTTAAAAGCAAATAAAGAACCTGAAGCTGCAAACAACAAAAGAGAAGTTTTGTTAAGCATGTTTCCAAAATACCAAACGGAAGAAAAAGGTTTTAAAAAAAATTCGGATAAGGCTTCTTTAGGATTCTTAGAACCCAGAGAAATAAAGATAATTATTACCAGAGTACCGAGAAAAAACGCAGCTCCCGAACTTAAAAATTTATACCTTCTCAATTTTCTTTTCCTAAAAAATAAACGGCATCAAAAGCGTTTTTATAAGAAACCGTATCAAATTCTTTTGTTAATATTATAATGGTTCTACCCTGCTCGGCAAGAGCCCTAAACTTATTCATAAGAAGTTCCGTGCTCAAAAGGTCCAAGCCCCATGCAGGTTCTACTGCTATTATGATTTCAGGATTTTCAGCAAGACAGCGTGCCAATATCAGACGCTGGAGCTGTCCGCCTGAAAGCGTACCCGCCAAACGGTTTTTATCGGCAGCTATATTTTCAGTCTTCAATAACGATAAAATAAATTCATCGGAATTTTTTTTATCAAAAAAATTATTTTTAAAGCGGTAACAATTTAAAACTTCTTCAATTGAAAGATTTACATCAGCACCTCGTAAATTTCTATCCGAGGGAATAAAGCCAATTTTATTTTTTAAAAGAAGGGATGGAGTAATTTTTTCGCAGCTAAAAACTTTTTTTTCCGTTTCAGGATTTTCAATTACTATGTTTCCGGTATGATACCTATTACTCATACCGGTCTTCTTACCCATAGCCATTCCTGAAAGAATATCCTCCAAGTATTCGATACCGCTGTTGGGAAAGCCTACAAGGCCGGCAATCTTTCCGTGTTCGGCTTTAACCTGAAAATTTTTTATTTCGGATCCGAATCCCGAATTAAAAGAAATACAAAATTCAAAACCGCAACCGGAATCCGATTTTTTTTCTTCCGTATTTTTATCATGGGGCTTTTCTTTTTCGCTCTTTAAAAATTTATCGCCTGAAAATATTTGTTTTTTTATAAAAAGCTCGGCTTCATCATCGGTTCCCAAATCTTCGGTTAAAAATGAGCCCTGCATTTTTCCGTTTTTTAAAACCGAAATCCTATCTGCAAAGTTTAGGGCTTCTTCGACCTTATGAGTAATTAAAATAACGCCTATTTTTTCTTCCGCACATGTTTTTTTTAATACCGAAAAAAAAGTCTGCCGCTCTTTATCCGTAAAAACGGAAGCAGGTTCATCTAAAATTAAAAATTGCGGATTAGTATAAAGAGCCGAAAACATTGCAGTATAAAATCTTTTATCTGCAGATAGATTTTTTATCTTGGCATTTAAATCCAAATCTAAATTCCATTTGGATTTTAAAGTTTCTATTTTTTGTTTTTCGGAATGAAGATTTATAAGCGATAAGAAGCCTCCGTGTTTTGTTCCTATCATTATGTTTTCAAAAACGCTTGCATTTGCGGCAAGGCGGGGACGCTGATGAACAATCGCAACGCCGGCATTTAAAGCATCATTCGGGGAATTAAAATTAAAAACCTTATTCGCTATTTTTATTGAACCCTGCGTCGGAGAAAGAAGTCCCGAAAAAATATTTACCAAGGTAGATTTTCCGGCTCCGTTTTCTCCGAGGAGGGCATGAATTTCGGAAGTGTAAAATTCTATGTTCACATTAGTTAAAGCAGCATTTTTATAGACCTCGCCGGTTTGATTATTTTCCGTTTCATAAATCTTATAAATGCCGCTTAACTCGGCCGTAGTCTTTTTCACTTCACAAAATCCGATTTTAAAATTTATTTTACCGACAAATCCAAAGAACCGTCAACTATTTTCTTTAACATTTCATCTTGTTGTTTTCTGATTTCTTCGGGAACTGTTTGAATATAAATCTCATCATCCGAAACAAAATTTACATAACCTTCTTTGATACCTAGGGTAGAAGCAGTTCCTTCCTGTAATTTTCCGTCGATGAAGTTTAAGATTTGCTCGTATGCAAGTTTTTTTTGTTTCATTTCGGAACTTGAAATTACATAGCCTTTCGCTTTTGCATAACCGTTATCGTCAAACCATGAAACATAAAAACCCAACTCCTTGGCAGCCGCAAGAATACCTTGATTTGCACCGCCCGAAATAGGCATAATTACATCCGCCCCGTTTTTATACATTGCACGGGCAAGCTCGGCTCCCTTTGCTGCATCATACCAGTTTCCTACAATTTTAAAATCGACTGTAAATTCGGGATCGACGGCCTTAGCTCCTTCAATAAAGGCAGGCAAAATTATATTCATCATTGCAGGATATTCTTGTCCTGCTATGAGTCCGATTTTCTTTTCGGGATTTGCAAATTCCATCTTGCTTAAACTTACCAAGGCAGAAATATGTCCCGCTATATAAGCCTGCTCTCTTTGATTGTATCTAAAGGTAGTAATCATAGGATTCCCTTCAGAGAATGCATCCAAGAGTAAAAATTTTTGATTGGGGAATTGCTTGGAAATAGGAGCTGCGATACCGGGCATAGCCGGATTGGAAGAAACAATCAAATCATATTTTCCGTCCACGGCCAGAGAAGTAAGTTTTGTTCCCCATTCCGCCTGATTGGTTCCGGCTTCCAAAATCTTCAAGCTTACTTTTTTGCCGTTTCCGATTGAAGAAGCAACGGCTTCCTCTACGCCGGAAGACAACATATCATAGACAGGACTTTCAGCCCTGACACCGGGAACAAAAACCGCAATAGCGATTTCTTTTTCTTTTTGCATATTTTCAGTTTTTGCACATGAAAAAACAGCTAAAAGAAAAGTAACAAATAAAATAAAATTAATAATCTTTCTCATGGTTAACAATATAGCAAAAAAAAGAGGAGAATTCAAGGCGATACAATCCCCATATAATAAAAATCCGGCAAGGCTTTGATAAACCATGCCGGTTAAAAGTCCGTATCCTTTTATTTTTTTATCAGGTTTGCAAAGGTTGCCATGCCGGCATAGCGGGCGTTGTAGCCGAGCTCATCTTCGATCCTCATAAGCTGGTTATATTTTGCGATGCGGTCGCTTCGGCTCATTGAACCGGTTTTAATTTGCCCGGTTTCAAGGGCAACGGCCAAGTCTGCAATAAAGGCATCTTCGGTCTCGCCTGAGCGGTGCGAAATAACAGCAGTGTAACCGGCCTTTTGAGCCATTCTTACGGCATCGATTGTTTCGGTAACGGTTCCGATTTGGTTGAGCTTTATCAAAATAGAATTGCAGGCTCCTTCTTCAATACCGCGGGCAAGCCGTTTTGTGTTTGTTACAAAAAAGTCGTCGCCCACAATCTGAATCTGATTTCCCAATTCCTTTGTCATCTTTGCATAGCCTTCCCAATCGTTTTGATCGAGCGGGTCTTCAATAGAAACAATCGGATATTTGCTTATCCAATCCTTAAAAAGGTCAACCATCTCGTCGGCATTTAAAATTTTAGAAGGCGCCGACTTCCAGAACTTGTAACCCTTTCTGTCGCCTGCATCAAAGAGCTCCGAAGAAGCACAATCCAAAGCTATCACCACATCCTTTCCGGGTTTGTAGCCGGCCTTTTCGATAGCCTTCATTATATAATCCAAGGCTTGAACATTTTCGATATTGGGAGCAAAACCGCCCTCATCGCCTACAGCCGTAACATGACCTTCTTTCTTTAGAATATCCTTTAAGGCATGGAAAACCTCGGCAGTCATTCTTATGCCTTCACGGATTGACGGAGCACCGACGGGCATAATCATATACTCCTGAAAATCTATCTTGTTATCGGAGTGGCGGCCGCCGTTTATGATATTAGCCATGGGAACGGGCATCTGCATGGCATGAACGCCTCCCAAATAGCGGTAAAGCGGCAAACCTAAACTGTCGGCAGCGGCACGGGCTACAGCCATCGAAACACCGAGCATAGCATTCGCTCCGAGCTTGGATTTATTTTCGGTGCCGTCAAGATTTATAAGCATATTATCTATTTCGGCCTGATCCAAAGCATCGGCCCCGTCAAGTTCTTCGGCAATAACCGTATTAACTTGGTCAACAGCCTTTAAAACACCCTTTCCCAAATAGCGGCTTTTATCGCCGTCCCTCATTTCCAAAGCTTCATATTCTCCCGTAGAAGCACCCGAAGGAACACAGGCTCGGCCGTAGCTAAAATCGCTTAACTGAACCTCAACCTCTACAGTAGGATTTCCCCGCGAATCCAAAATCTCGCGGCCTTCAATATAAATAATATCAGACATATTAACCTCCTTAAGATAAGCCGATATTTAATTCTACTCTTATTCCAAAATAAAATCAAGGGCGAAAAAAAACGTAATCCGGTAACTAAAACATTACCAAACATTTATTATTTTTCTTCTTGACAGATCCGATTTTTTGACTTATGATATTGACCATGATTCAGCACGGTATTTTATTAGAAAAAAAATTAAATTTTTCCTCAAAGGCCGCTAGACAAGATGAAAAAAATGAACGGGGGTTTGTCCCTCCCCTAAAAAGGAGATTAATATGAAAAAACGCTTTTCACTGCGTAACAATATTGATGATTGTATTCGGACTGCTTATTCTTGCAGTCGGATTCACCCTTGCCCTCATAGCGGTACGAACTGCCAGAAAAGCCGTAACCGAAAAGGTTGAAACACACCTTATCGACAAAGCAACCGATACGGCAGAAATCCTTGACGGACGCGTTAATGCATTCTTTCAATTTTTAGAAGGTATAGCCCGAATGCCCATGCTGCGAGATGATTCCATTACATTTAGAGAAAAAATGACATTGCTTGCCGAAGAAGCAAAATTAAATTCACTTATCAGCGAATTGTATATTACCGATAAAAACGGAACTATATACAATTTAGATGGCACAGAAGGCTCTTATAGCGGGCAAGAATGGTTTAAAACAGGTATGGCGGAACAAAAACAAGCATCGGAACCATATATCTATTCAAAAAATAGCACATTTATAACATTTTCTTTACCAGTGTATGACAATAATAAAAATGTTATCGGGGTATTAGGTGCAGATATTGACGGGATGTGGCTTTCCGACCAAATTGACGACATCGTTGTCGGCAAAACAGGCTATGCATATATTCTTGGAAAAGAAGGAACCGATATAGCAGATCCCGATCCTGAAGTAGTAACGTCCATGTGGAATACTGTTGAAAAAGCAAAGACCGATTCAAGTTTAGAATCTCTTGCAGCCTTTGAAAAAATGGCAGTCGAAGTTGATGAGCCTTCAATCGGTTTTTACACATACAATGGCGTAGACAAAATAGCCTCCTACGCTACAATGAAAACCACCGACTGGACAATTATAGTAAGTGCTCCCAAAGACGAATTTATGGGAGCAATAAAAACACTGAGAATTTCCATGTTCACTATCGGTGTTGTTGTTTTGATAGTTTCCCTCATCATTGTCTTTTTTGTCGCCCGTGCAATAATAAAACCCATCAATGTTGTCGTAAATGCCCTTAAAGACATCGCTCAAGGAGAAGGCGATTTGACCGTACGCCTTCCGCTTGTCGGAAATGACGAAGTAACCGACCTTTCCAACTACTTTAATCAAACAATTTCCAAAATCGGCTCTTCAATAAAAACTGTCGGAGCAAGCAGTGTAGATATGACAAATATAGGTAATGAGCTTGCTTCCAATATGACCGAAACTGCCAGTGCCGTTCACCAAATAAGTGCGAACATCGACGGCGTAAAGCAGCAGGCTTTGACTCAAGCCGCGAGTGTTACCGAAACAGCTGCCACCATCGAAGAGATTATCCTCACAATAAAACAGCTTAACGGCAGTATCGAAAATCAGGCAGCTTCCGTTGCCGAGTCTTCTTCGGCTATTGAGCAAATGGTCGGGAACATAGCTTCCATCACACAAACCCTCGACAAAACTAATGATGCGGTTAAAACTCTCGCAAGTGCTACGGCAGACGGCAAGGAAACGATTTCAGGAGCAAACAGCGTTACACAAAAAATAGCCGAAGAATCGGGCGGCCTATTGGAGGCTTCAAGCGTTATTCAGCACATCGCAAGCCAAACCAACTTGCTCGCAATGAACGCCGCTATCGAAGCCGCACACGCAGGCGAAGCGGGCAAGGGCTTTGCAGTCGTTGCAGACGAAATCCGTAAGCTCGCAGAAGAGTCCAGTACTCAGGGTAAAACAATCACTTCCACCCTCAAAGTTCTTTCAGGAGAAATTGAAGCTCTTTCAACTTCTGCAAAAACGGCAGAAGAAAAGTTCAATGCCATCTTCGCCCTTTCCGAGCAGGTAAAAACAATGAGCCAAAACCTCATGGATGCTATGCGTGAACAAGAAAACGGCAGCAAGGAAGTTTTGTCGGCTATCCGCGACATAAACATGGTAACCAACCAAGTAAACGACGGCTCTGCCGAGATGCTCCGCGGCGGCGAAAATGTTGCTCAGGAGATGCAAAAGCTCGACGAACTTACCCGAGTCATCACCGACAGCATGAACGAGATGGCCTCCGGTGCGGTACAGATTAGCAATGCCGTACAGGAAGTAAACGCAATAAGCCAAAAGAATAAAGAAAGCATTGAAAACCTCTCCAAAGAGGTCGGAAAGTTTAAGGTGTAATCTTTTGCAAATAGGCGGGCATCTGCGTTGTCGCTTAACAAAAAACAATCCTAGACGTATCAAAAGCGGCACGGATGCCGCTGGTTCCAAACAAAATTGAGTTTATGCAATAAACTCGCAGACAAAGAATGTACAGGACGTACATTCTTTGTCGTGCCTGCGGGTGTATTTTTAAGTGCTTTTTTTACCGCTGATATTTTCCGCAAATTTTCTACATTCTTAACCTTGCAATTTTTGAAAATATAGTGTATCCTTATTTTGTGATCAAACTTATTCTGTGATCAAATTTAAGCTTTTAGGCTTTATATAAAAGGAGTTTTTATGGGATTTACAACGGATAAAATCAGAACCATCGCCGTTGCCGGGCACGGTCAATCGGGCAAAACCAGTCTTGTGGAACACTTGCTCTATGTTTCGGGCCTTATCGATAAGGCAGAATCGGTAGAGTCGGGAAAAACCGTGACGGACTACAGTCAGGAAGAAATCGATCGAAAAATATCTATTTACTCAACCTTAGTCAATTTACAAAAAGACGATAAGCTCATAAATATTTGGGACACTCCCGGAGCTTCTGATTTTATCGGTGAGGTAATAGCTGCTTTCCGCTCATCCGAAGCAGCTCTCATAGTTTTGGATGGAAGATCGGGCGTACAAATCGAAACAATCAAGTACTGGCGCGACCTTGACAGAAGAAACAAGCCCCGCTTGGTTTTTGCAAACAAGATGGACGAAGGCAGAGCCGACTTCGACAACTGTATAGCCGATGTTAAAAAGCAGTTTCAGGTAGATGTCTTCCCTGTAAGCTTTCCCATGGGTACTGGAGATAATTTTAAGGGCGTTGTAGACGTTCTTCACGGAAAGGCCTATAAAATTGAAGACGGAAAAGAAGTAGAAACGGAAATCCCTGCCGAATATCAAGATAAATACAAGGACGCTCTGGAGGTTTTGGCAGGAGCTGCCGCCGAAGGCGATGAAGAATTACTTGTAAAATTTATAGATGAAGGAGAACTTTCTCCTGAAGAAATAAGCCGAGGCCTCACCCTCGCTATGGCCGATAATAGAATTGTTCCTCTTTTTGCAGGTTCTGCAATAAATAATTCAGGCCTTAATTCTCTTTTACGCTTTATAAGCGAAATTCTTCCCTCACCTGAAGGAGCCCTGGAAAGAGGAGTTACAAAGGAAGGAGAAGAAATCTCCGTTAAACTGGATCCTTCAGCTCCTCTTTCGGCTATTGTAGTAAAAACCTCCAACGACCAATTCTCCGGCCGTCTTTCTTATGTGAAAGTTGTTATGGGAGTTCTTTCAGCCGATTCCGAGGTCTATAATCTTAGAGAAGAAAAAAAAGAAAGGGTCGGCAAAATCTATAGGATAATGGGTAAAAAACTTACAGA
Source organism: uncultured Treponema sp. (assembly GCA_905372345.1). GTDB lineage: Bacteria > Spirochaetota > Spirochaetia > Treponematales > Treponemataceae > Treponema_B. Next base: position 10,385 of record CAJPPE010000014.1, read on the forward strand.
AATAAAAGAACTTCAAGCCGGTGATATAGGCGTTTTGGTAAAACTTACGAGCACAAAGACGAACGATACATTGGCTGCTCTATCAGATGCCGTTCCTTTTGTAAGGCTTAGAACTCCCGAACCCATCTATTCGTTGGCGGTTTCCGCAATAGACAAAAAGAATGACGATAAGGTCAGCGAACAGCTTTTTAAGGCCTGCGAAGAAGACATGACCCTCTCCTTTGCTTTCAACTCCGAAACCAAACAAAATGTTCTATCGGGCATGGGCGATTTACATACAAGCATAGTTTTGGATAAGGTTAAAAATCAATCCAAGATAGAAATTCAAACTTCCATTCCTCGAATTGCCTATAGAGAAACGATTCAGCGTAAATCCCAAGCCGAATACACGCATAAAAAGCAGTCGGGCGGCCACGGACAATTCGGCAGGGTTGTTTTGGCAATCGAGCCCCTCCCCAGAGGCGAAAAATACAAGTTTACCAATGCGGTTTTTGGAGGAGCTATCTCCAAGGGCTACATACCCGGTGTCGAAAAGGGCGTTATTGAAGCTATGGAAAAGGGCGTTTCTGCAGGCTACCCCGTAGTAGATGTTGCCGTAACCGTTCTCGACGGTAAAGAACACCCCGTAGACTCATCGGAAATGGCCTTTAAGATTGCAGCCCGAAATGCCTTTAAGGATGCAATGAGAAATGCAGGCCCCATCCTTCTTGAGCCCATTATGAACCTGACCGTCTTTGTCGAAACCTCATATCTCGGAGATATAATGAGCGACCTTTCTTCACGAAGAGGCAGAATCCTAGGCCAGTCCTCTCCCGCAAGCGGCATTGAAGAAATCAGGGCACAGGTTCCCCACAAGGAGCTTTTACGCTATGCAATAGACCTCCGCTCGATGACAAGCGGTACGGGTTCTTTTGAAATGTCCTTTGACCACTATGATCCGATTTCAGGTAAGATTGCCGATGAGATAATAGCCGAAGCCAAGGCTTTCATGGAAGAACAAGAAGAATAGGCTAAAGCCTAAACAAAAAAACACCCTATCGGGAACGATGGGGTGTTTTTTTTGTTTAGATGCGGCATTTTAACTTGCAGCATACCGCAAGCGAAGAGCGGAAACCTGTTGACATGATAGTGGATTGGTAAAGGGAGCACAATCAAATCAACAACTCCGATGCTATGCATTGAGGTTGTTGGTTTGAAAAACTTGATACTGTTTAAAGCCATTGACATTCGGCCGGCAGCATTACCGGCATAAAATCCTATTGCAATACTCCCTGCACCACACCACACATTTTGCCTGTTCGGTTTCACTGCTTTACCGCCATGGACGGCGGTTGTTCCATTCTTGCGATGTTTTGCCGTGAGGCAAAACTCGAAACTCAAAATCGGACACGGATGTACATTCTCCAACCGCCAAGGATGGCGGTGGTTCAATGCTTACGAGTTTTTTACAAAGCAAAAACACTCGAAGCTTAAAAATGTACACGGATGTACATTTTTAAGCGACTCTCCGCCAAAATGTGTGAACTTAGGGCCGACAAGCCAGGCGGAAGCCAAGATCGTCGAGCCCGTAGGCAGAAATGCGGAAGTGCCGTGTGCCTACAGAGCAGTGGAACGCGTAAAAGTACCACTGGCTGCGTACAACACGGTAAGTCCCCGACGCACCACCTTGAGGATCGATAACAATACCGCCTTGCATATAAGCACTATCGTTTGATGCAGGGTCATCATTATACCGATCAAAACACCATTCCCAGGCATTCCCCGACATATCATATAAGCCAAGAGCATTCGGATCTTTACTTTTTACCGCAGCCGTCTTAGTTGTAGCAGGGGTTTGATATACCCAATCGGTTCCGTTCCACCATTCATAATACACGGCAACTCTTGTAAGTTCATCCCGTAAAGTTTCCCAAGTTTCTCCTGCGGGTAAAGCAAGACCTGAAAAGCCTATGGGCTTTTTTGCTCCGCTTGCACTGTTTAGCTTAGTCAGCCATACATCGCCGTATTGTTCCGCATTTGTTTTATCGCTTCCCTGCCAACGGGCTGCATATTCCCATTCAGCTTCAGTAGGAAGTCTAAAGCCTTTTTTATTCATATCGGCATAGGCTTTATCGCAAATAAATACATCCCCGTCTTTCGCTTTTGCGTCTTTTAATACCGCAATATCGGTTTTGCTTTTGCGGTAGACGCATTCACTCTCAGCATTGTTCGTTTTATGGGTATACGCATTACACCACACAATACAGTCTCGCCAACTTATTTCAGTTACAGGCTCTTTTTTTCCTGCTTCTGTGGGAGCTGCTCCTACGGTTCCATGACTGCCTTCTTTTCCTTTATTAGCAAAGGTGTAGCCATTACTTTCTGCCCATGTCAGTACTTCGTGCCATAACTCATATGTTACCTCTGTCGTGCCTAGCTTGTACGGGCTTAATTTTACCTTCCGGTCTTTAATAAATACACCTTTCCAATAAGCCTCATTTCCGGGTAAGGTGTAGTCAGGGTCAACGCCTTCAATACCTGTTGTCGGAGGTATTATTTTTACAAAGCCGTCGCCTGTATCTTCAACAGAACCTACATTGGGCGGCGTTCCGCCTCCGCCTGAGTTTCCTCCCGAACTGCTGCCTGACGGTTGGTTACAGCCGGTAAAAAGCAGCGCGGCTGCCAATATTG
>CAJPPE010000015.1 GCA_905372345.1 uncultured Treponema sp.
GTATAAGGGACTTGATACAGTTATAAAACTTTTAGGCCTCGATGTTAAAGAAGCAAAAAAAATATTTAATGAAGAATTAAAAAATCTTATAATCGAAGGTTTAAAAAAAGCCCCGGATGAAGAATCAGACGATGAATTGGAAGAAACAGAGGATGAAGATATTACCGATGATTCTTTTCGGAGCGAAAAAAACGAAGACGGAGAAAAAGTATGTTACATTTAAAGGCGACCGGCCGGATGGGCGAACCGTTTATGATTACGAATCTATTTATAATTATATTCGGGGCAAGGATTTTTTTACTTCAAAAGATATTAGAGCTTTTACCGGAGCCGGTAAAGACTCGGTACAAGGAATTCTTACAACTCTATCACTCACCTATCCTATTTACGAAAAGGGTTACGGAAAATATGCATTACTTAAAGACGAGGACTTTTAAATGGCAGACGGTAAAACTTTAACATGGAGAAAATTCCCAAGAGATACAATCACAAACCCGGCACTTCTTTTTATCGCCAAGAAATTACCGAAAGAAAGACAACACCAAGTTTTTACATTGTTCGTTGCTTTGTATTGTAATGCCGATGATGACGGCGTAGTAGATTTAAGCGATTTAGCAGTATTTTCTTATACCTGCATAATGAGCGAAGATGATCTTGTAGATTTGCTTTATAGGTTTTTGGATAGACACATAATAGAAGAAATTACTATTAGCGGCGTACCGGCTTATAGGATAGCCGGATGGCTTGATCCTTATCCGGGGCGGATGACTGCTGCAGAAAAACAGGCGGCCTATAGGTCTCGTATTGCCGATAAAAAGCCGCCCGAAAAACGAAGTTTTTTAGGCTCAAAAGGACGGCCGCCCATTCCTGAAGCAAAGCCCATCGATACCTCGGCTTCTGGTGTTTCCGATGAAATGGAAACAATCTATGATGAGGCGGGCGAATTAAGCGATGATGAGATTTTAGCCCTCTTTTTACGCTTAGAAAAAGAAGATGAAACGGAAGCCCCGATCAAGATTGTTGAGCCGCCTGAATCGGCGGCCGCCGAAACGCCCAAAAGCGTTACCGAGCGTTACCTTGATGTAACGGACGTTACCCAAGAAAAAGAGCCGGTAACGTGCGTTACCGGCGAAAAAAACGAGGTAACAGCCGAAAACTGCTCGGTAACGCTGCGTTACCCGACACCTCTTAAGACAGAAGAGACAGACAGAAGAGATAGAGATAGACAGAGGGAGGGAGGAGAGATAGACATAGAGGATACAGAACAGAAAAAGAGAAAAGGGAGAAAGAGAAAAGACAAGACACACACAGATAGAGCCGGAAATCCTGCCCGAGCCCCGACAGGAGAAATACTGAAAGAGAGGGAGGCAGAGGAAAAAGAAACAGAAGAGCCGCCCGAACGAGAAAGAGAGTCCGCACCGGAACCGGCTGCAGTTGCGGAAGATGTAAAAAAGACAAAAAGACAAGAGGCAGCACAGAGGAGTGTGCGTGTTTTTAAAATTCTTTGGAAATTTTTTAATGATAAAAACCCTATGGGCTTTGTGGACAAGGATGCTGAACGTTTGGCATGTGCTCAACTTGCAGATAGGATTGCAATGTTGGAGGATGAAAAAAATACGGCTGAAATTATAGCCTGCCAGTTTACTAATTCTTTTAACCGGCTTTTAAACAAGGGCGGTTATTTTGAAAATATGCCTTGTACGCCTATTATGCTTTTAAAACCGGGTAATTATTCTAAGGTTTTTTATTCGGTGTCTAAAATCTTGCACCCGAAAGATCAGGGAGGTATGCACTGGGCTGCCGAACTTAAAAAAGTTATGGACAACGAACTATGATTTTTTTTGAAAGCCTTGGCCTTGTAGAATTTTTTATCGAGATTGAAAAATATTACGGGGAATACGAGGAAAATATTAGGATAGTCGTATTTAGCTTTATTAAAAAGTTAAATGATTGGGAGCGGGCTGCTTTGTATAATGAGCTTATAGAGCATTATTCAAGAGGTTTTAGCCCGCCTGATGTTTACCGCTTTAATTTGCACTTAAAAAAGGCAAAAGAAGCGGCCAAAAGATTAAAGCCTTCAATGGGTTTAATCAAAAAAGAGGAGAACAAAGAAGATATTCAAAAAAACCTTGCAGAGGCAGCAAAGGAATACGGTCTTGATCCGAACGGAAAGGACTTATTAAAAAAAATGTTTGCCTGCGAGATAAAAAAAAGAAAAGGTTAAACAATGGCAAAGATAGCAAAGGCTAAGGATGAGAATAAAGCTAAAATTAAGCCTAAAGTTGAAGATTGGGCGGAAGAATTAAACGAGCAGCAAAGGCTTTTTGTTCTTTATTATTGTACTGATGAGTGGTGTTTTTTAAACGGAACACTTGCATATAGAAAGGCTTATCCAAAATGTAAGAGCGATGAAGCGGCCGCAACGGGAGCTTCAAAATTGCTAAGAATTGCTAAGGTAAAAAAAAGTGCAAGAAGTTTATTAAAATTGACTAGGGAGCTGGACGATGAACTGACTGCCTATAAAATTTTAAAAACTTATGAACATTTAGCCTTTTATAACCCCGCAGACATTATCACGAACACAGGAGAATTATTAAAACCTTTAAAAGAACTAGGCCCGCTCGCTATTTGCGTAGAGCAGATTCAAACCTTTTATACAAAAGATGGAGCACCTTGCACTGTTGTAAAACTTGCAAATAGGCATAAGGCTTTGACTGTTTTAATGAAGTACTTAAGCCTTGTTAAGCCTGAAATAAATATGGAAGCTATGATGCCGGTCGCTATGATAAGCGATAAAACCTCTATTGCCGAATGGCAGACAGAAACTAAAACGAGTTAAAAAGGAATTATATGATTATTTGGAAACCGACTAAAAAACAATCACTAGCCTTACAATGCCCTGCCTTTGAGCTTTTTTATGGAGGAGCAGCAGGAGGGGGTAAAACGGACTTTTTACTTATGGATTTTTTAGCCGGTTGCAATAAGCATAGGGAGAACTGGAGAGGCATTTTATTCCGTAGAACCTATAAAGAATTGGAAGATATTATCGTAAGGGCTAAAGAGCTATATATTCCGATGGGAGCGGTTTATAAAAAAACCGATAATATTTTTAATTTTCCTACAGGTTCATTTTTAAGATTGAGGTACTTGGAAAGAGATGATGATGTAAGCAATTATCAGGGGCACCAATATACATGGATAGGCTTTGATGAGTTAGGCAATTATTCAAGCGATTATTGCTGGAGGTATATGATGAGCCGATGCCGAAGTGCTAAGGGTATTCCTTGTTATATGAGAGGAACGGGAAACCCCGGAGGCGTAGGGCACGGCTGGTTAAAGAAAAGGTTTATTGATAATCAAAACCCGAATACAATTTATACGGATGAGGACGGGAATACAAGGTGTTTTATTCCGAGCCGATTGGACGATAACGATTATTTAATAAAGAACGATAAAGGTTATGAAAAGCGGTTAAGGCTTTTGCCTAAATATCTTTACGAGGCTTTAAGAAAAGGTAACTGGGATATTATAGCCGGTAGTGCTTTTGAGGAGTTTAGCCGAGAAAGCCATATTATTAAGCCTATAGCTCTTGATCCGGGTGTGTGGTTTAAGTTTTGTTCCATGGACTGGGGATATTCAAGGCCTTTCAGTATAGGCTGGTGGGCAGTTTCAAGAGACGGCCGCATGATTAGATACCGTGAACTTTACGGCTGCGAAAAAGGAGAAGCCAATAAGGGAGTAAGGCGAAGTGCGAGCAGTATCGCAAAAGAAGCTTACGCCTTATCCATTGCCGAAGGTGTAAATACGATGGTTGCTGATCCCGCAGTTTGGGGCAAAACGGATGACGGACCTACAATAGCAGATAAGTTTGAAGCCGAAGGTTGGAAACTGATCAAGGCAGATAACGACAGGATTAACGGTAAGATGCAGTTACATCAATTATTAAAGAGTAAAGGAGAAGACGGGAAGCCTATGCTTTTAGTTTTTGATACCTGCTTTGATTTTATAAGGACTATACCGCTATTACTTCCAAGCACTACGAGGCCGGAAGATATAGACACTACATTGGAGGATCATATTTATGATGAAACACGTTATGCGATTATGAGCGAATACGCAAGGCACCCGGGCAGGGCCTTAGAAAAACAGAATGGACAATGGAATTTTAGAAACAAGCGGACAAGAGGCGCAAGCTTTGATCCGTATGGGTAAATATTTTTTAAGAGGAGAAGATGAAAAATGAAAAAGATTGATTATTGGGATTTAGCCGACAGTGAGCGTTTGTATTATACAAGCGTAAATGAAGCAGTTGAGGAAATTTTAAAAAAATTCCAAAAAGAAGAAAGAGAAATACCGAAAGTCTTAACATTAACAGGTTTTGCAAAAATGGAGCCCGATGTAAAAGGTGAGGCGGCTTGTCTTTTAGATGATTTTCTACAATCTTTGGATTGTAATTTTAATTATTTCGATGACGTTGCTACAGAACCCACAGAAAGAATGAAAAAGGCGGCAGAAAAGTTTGTAAGGGAAGTATTAAAAGATTATGAAGTTTCTAATTGCGAGCCTGTTTGTACAAAAGAAGTGAATATCAAACTATGGATTAAAAGACATCCTGATTGGGATAAATAAAAGGAGATATAGTTTATGGAATTTGAAAAATCAAGAGTTTATACGGCAGTTAATGCCGATGAATTGAAGGTTGGGAGTAAGTGTTTTTATAGCTGGAATTTAAAGGACTTAAAATATTCTGTTGAACATGACAGGCAACAGGATATAGGTATAGTTACAGAGATTTATGATGAAAGTAATCCTTGGAGATTTCAGATAAACTTTGATATTGATAGAGAGGATATAAGCGATGGTGCTTATGCTCTTATATATCTTCTTGAGCCGCCCCAATTTAACTCTTTTTCGACCTTTGAAAAGTTGAAAGAATATATTTTTAGGTTTGGAAATACAATAAAATCAAAAAATGATGAAGAACAATACCTAATGATCGGAAATAGTCTTGATGGAAATGTTTTATTAAAATCAATCAATAATAATGAAATTAAAGAAGTTCCTATTTACGAATTGGTATATGATTATGTATTTATATCTAATGGGTATCCCTTCGGAGAAAATAAAGAAATAGAAAGGTTGTGTAAAAAATCTTAAGGAGTAAAAATATGAGTAATGAAACCGATACACGAAATAAAATAAATGAAATTATGGAAGCGATGAAAGATTTGCTTTTGTATAAAAACAGGCTATACGGAAATTCGGCATTAAATCCTAAACAGATTTTTTATAAAGGAGATGCCGTTAATTCTATTTTGATTCGGCTTGACGATAAACTTGGACGCATTATGGCAAATACTGATGAAAAACCGCGTATCAATGATGTTGCAGATATTATAGGTTATTGTACCTTACTGCTTATCAGTATGGGAGCGGATAAGGCAGATATTGATAATCTTAGAGATTAAAAAAGTGGTTATCAACTAAAAGTTTACAGGCACAAAGGAGATATAGTTTATGGATTTTGACAAATCAAAAGTTTATACATCGCTTAATGCGGATGAGTTGAAGGTGGGGAGTAAGGTCTATGTTTCAGACAATATAGCTTATTTAAGAGAATGCATTGAAGATAATTTCGAGAGCTGCATTTTAACTAGAGTTATGTCGGAAAAAGAGGCTAAGAGATTTTGTATCGATAAGAGCTGTGAAAAATGGCAACTAGCCTATCTCATCGAACCGCCCGCCGAACCTAAGTACAAGCCTTTTAAAGATATTGATAAAGCGATGGAAGCAATCAAAAAACACGGTGGGTGGATAAAGAAAAAAAGCAATAGATATCAGTATATTGTAATTGCAAAAAGCTCCACTTCATTGAGATTGTTTGACGGTTGGTTCACTTTAGAAGCAATATTTTATGATTATGTCTTTGCCGATGACGGCAGCCCCTGCGGGGAATTGGAGGGGGCATAATTTATTCTTAAAAAGTTTTTTAATTATTTTTTAAAGTTATGTAACAAGAAAAATTTATTTTGATAGAATGTTTTGTATGGAAACTAAAAAGGACAGTAAGGAATTATTAGATGATATAAAAGGTCTTTTTGACATTCTAAAAGATAAACGTTCCATGCACGAGGCGGAATGGCAGGATGTTTGTACTTATATAGGCTCGAATGTTTTTGATTGGGATGAGAACAAGGCAGAAATCAAAAGGCCCAAGCGGCATACAGGCAGGCCGTCAGAATATTTGAAAAAGTTAGTATCGGGGCTTATGGGTTATACGATAAGCCCCAATGTTACATGGCTAAAGCTATCTTTAAATAATACTGAAATGCTTGAATATGCAGGAGTTAAAGACTGGCTGGAGCAATCAGAAAAAGCCTTATATGAAGAATTCAACAGGAACAATCTATATAGTCAAGTTTCTTTATTTATAAGTAATGCTGCTTCTTTCGGGCACGGCGTTATGCTTATTGACGAGAAAAAAGAGAACTCTATCAGGTTTTTGACTATAGCGGAACCTGAAATTTATATTGCAGAAAATGAATACGGCGATATAGATACTGTCTTTAGATATTTTTCTATGACGGTAAAAAATATTATAGCCCGCTTTGGAGAAGAAAATGTAAGCGAGCAGATAAAAAACGATGCAAAGGACATTAAGGGTAAAAACAAAGAAGTTAAAATCTTACATGCGGTATTACCTAGAGATGATTACGATGAAAGCAAGCTTGACGGTAAAAATATGGAATTTGCAAGCTATTATATCGATATGGACAATAACACGATTTTAGAAGAATCAGGTTATTATGAATTGCCTTACAGCGTTTTTATTTGGGAAAAAGAAACTTCATCAGCTTATGGAGGAAGCCCTGCAAGAGAGGCAATCCCTGATATGAGGCTTTTAAACAAGGTGGAAGAAGCAAGATTAAAGTTAGCACAGCTTGTATCGGAGCCGCCTATGAATGTACCTGATTCTATGAGAGGTTTTGAATCGGTTGTTCCTGCAGGATATAACTATTATGAAAGGCCCGATATGATAATGACACCTATCAACATAGGGGCTAACTTTCCTATCACTCTTGAAACTATACAGGATATAGAATCAAGATTACGGGATAAGTTTCATGTCGATTTTATGCTTATGTTACAGGCCCAAACAGCACAAAAGACAGCAACGGAAGTTATAGAATTACAGGGTGAAAAGTCGGCTCTTTTATCGAGCCTGATAGTTAATCAAAACAAGGCTCTATCTGAAATAGTTATCCGTACATTAAATATTATGTACAGGCAGGGACGCTTTCCGGAGCCTCCCAATATTTTAAACGGATCGGATGCGGTTTTAAATGTCGATTTTGTAGGGCCTTTAGCACAGGCTCAAAAGAGGTACCACCAAACGGGAGGCGTACAAACAAGCCTAGCCATCTCACAGCCTATTATACAGATGAACCCCGAAGTACTTGATTATATCGATACGGATAAACTTCTTAAAAATGTGCTTGATACAAACGGATTCCCACAATCGGCAATTCGTGAAGATGATGAGGTAGAAAAAATCAGGCAGCAAAGGGCTGAAGCTCAAATGCAGGCTATGCAGGCTCAAATGCAAATGCAGGCACAAAGCAATATAACGAATAACTTCGATAAGCTTAACGAGCCGGTAAAAGAAGGATCGCCTATTCAAGAATTATCGGAACAGCTTACAGGAGGACTAGGAGGCGATAATGAGTAAGTGCGTAATACCTGGGTATGAAACAAGCAGCCCCGATGAGCAGATAAAGGCTTTAAGAAAAACTTTTAAAAGAGTATTTAAAACCGAAGATGGAAAGATTGTCTTTAATGCTCTTTTAAACGATTTATTTTATTTTACGGAGGCAAAAACCGAGGCTGAAAAAGCCTTGTGTGAATATGCAAAATTCTTTTTAAGGGAAAGATTGGGAATCGTTAAAACATTGGATATTACTAATAGCTTAATCGATAACCTTGATTGACCTTGATAAATAAGGAGTAACGGAATGGATGGACTAGATCAGAACAATGGTAATCAGACACCACAGGGTAACGGAAGCGGAGAAACACAGGCGACCGGTACATCAGTTTTAGATGCTTTTAAGGGAGCAGGAACCGGAAGCAATCAGAACCCTGCAACTAAAGGGGATGAAAATGCTAAGGGTGGACAGGCTAACAAAGAAGCAGAAACTTATGCTTTAAAAGCTTGGGGAGCACAGCTTTCAAAAGAATTAAAGGAAAATGAAGAAGCGGTTAAGGTTTTATCCAAGTTTGAGGATATATCGGGCCTTGCCAATTCCTACATCGAACTTGAAAAAAAACAAGGAAGTATGCACACAATCCCAGGCGAAAAGGCAACACAAGAGGAGCTCGATGCTTTTTATAAACGGTTAGGAAAACCGGAAGCCGCCGATAAGTATTCTTTTGATCAGAAATACGAAGCAGAAAAACGATTTGCAGAGGCCGCTTTTAAGGCTAACCTATCAGACAGGCAGGCCAAGGAACTTTATGATTTTATCTTGAATATAGGAGAAAGTCAAAAAACCCAATACGGGGAACTTCTTGCAAAAAAAGCACAAGAGACAGATGCTTTATTACAAAAAGAATATGGCAACCTCTTTGAGCAAAAAATAGGGAACTACACCAAAGCCTTAAAACTTTTAGGAGGCGGTGAAGTTATGAAACAGTTAGAAGAAACAGGGCTTGCCTATGATCCGGGTTTTGTCAAACTTATGATAAATGCCGGTGAAGCATTAGGTGAAAGTAAAGCCGTTATAGGAAACGGAACGACACCTAACGGCATTAAGTCGGCACGGGAGGGAGGCACCTTTTCTTTTTTTAATGAATAAGGAGTTAATATATGCCTAATTTATCGATGACAGACAGCATGACAGCACTGGAGGTTATGCGAAGGGCTAACAATCAGGACGGGTTCCATATCGTAGAGCTTATGGCTCAAACGAATGAGATTTTAAAAGATATGCCTATGATTGAGGCAAACGACGGTACAATCCACAATACTCTTGTACGTACTTCTTTAAGAAGCGGTACACACAGAAAGTACAATGAGGGGATTGCACCGGGAGCTACAACAACCGACACGATCCGAGACCGTATCACGATGCTTGAAGATTACAGCATTGTAGATAAGGACTTGGCAGATCATTCGGGGAATGTTAAGGCTTTAAGGGCAAGCGAGGCCGATGCCTTTTTACAGGGTATGGGACAAACACAGTCCGAGGAGCTTATTTACGGCGACCACGGAAGAAGCGAGGCGGAGATTAACGGACTTGCGGTAAGGCTTAATAAACTTACAAATAAGAACGTTATGAACGCAGGCGGATCGGGTAATAAGTGTACATCAATCTATGTATGTGCAGTAGGCAATAGGTTTGCTCATCTCATTTACCCGCGAGGCCGTAAGGATTGCGGTATCAAAACCGAAGACATGGGGCTTCAAAATTGGCCTATGGAGCAAGGCAAGGTAATGCCGGCTTATGTGCAGTTTTTTAGCACTCATTACGGGCTTTCGATTGCTCATCCTGATGCCGTTAAGCGTATTTGTAATATCGATAACACGGTATCGGGAGACAAAATTGTAGAAATGATTCTTGAAGCTATGCTGCGATTACCGCAAGGGGCACAAGGCGTTTCTATTTATTGCAATCAGGATATTTTGGTAAAAATTGACAAGGCCGCTTGGAGCAAGGGTAATGCCGTATTTACCAAAGAGGATCCGTGGGGCGATATGATTACGCATATCAGATCGGGAAGATGCCGAAGGGTTGATGCAATTCTTTCAACCGAACAAGCCCTTGTTTAATGGATAACGGGTAATCGGTAATTATGCCGATTACCCGTTGAATAAAAAGTTTTTATAAGGAGAAAAAAAATGACTAATCTTTATTTGGATAAACGCTTGGAGCTTTCAAGCGATCAGGCAATTACAACGACAGCAGAAAGCCAAAACGCTATAGATTTTGGTGTGGACTCTTGCAGTGCAGACGGCAAACGCATTGACTTTAGAATCAAGGAAAAGTTTCAAGGCGGTACTTCCTTAAAGTTTATCTTACAGGATAGTGCAAACGGTACAAGTTTTGATGACAAACTTACCTCACCGACCTTTAATACGGCAGCCTTGGTTGAAAGCCAAAAAGAGCCTTTTTATTCTCTTGTCATTCCTAAAGGTTTACGCAGGTACATCAGGGTAAAGTATGATGTTCAAGGAACTTTTAACAAGGGCAAGATTCACGCAATCTTGAATACCGAAATGTAAGGAGGATGAGTTTATGGCAAAGAAAAATAAAACAAAGAATGAAGTAAGGGAAGAACTAAAGGCTAGTAATCCTCATTTTACGGATGAGCAGATCGATGAGCTTTTAGAAGAATCCTTTGACGGTGAAGATACCGCTAGTGATGAAACATCGGGCGGAGCCGAAACAGGAGATGCAGCAGCTTTAAGGGCCGAGCTCGAAGCTGAAAGAGCAGAGCTCGAAGCTGAAAGAGCAGAGCTCGAAGCTGAAAGAGCAGAGCTTGAAGCTGAAAGAGCAGAGCTCGAAGCTGAAAGAGCAGAGCTTGAAAAAGAAAAGGCTAAACTTGATAAGGAACTTACAAGCTTAAATGAAACGCTTGATACGGCTATTACAGGCGAAGAAAAAGAATATGTATGCAACACAGCATGCACCTTTGACGGAGCCTATTATAAAGCCGGTGATATTTTGGTTACGAGCAAAGAGACTTCAGAATTCTTTGATCCCGTATAGATTGATTACTTTTTGAGGCTATAAGGCATTATGAAAAGATTAAAGGTTTTTCTCCTCACTTACTTTTATTTTCGATTAATGTCTTAAAGCCTCATCTTTAAAAGATGAGATAAATGAATATAGATAGAAACCTTGCAAACAGGGCATTATCGGCCGTCGGAGAGCCTCAATTAAATGAGACTGACAAAGAGTCAAAAAGTTTTTTACTTGTTAAAAAGTTTTATTTACCTACCATGTTAGAAAGCCTTGAGATGATACCGTGGACTAGCGGAAAAAAAAGGGCAAGACTTGAAAAAGATTTATCTGAAAATCACACCGACTACTCAGGAGCTTTTAAGCTCCCGATAGATTGCGGGAAAATTATAGAGTTAAAAGATAAAAGTTATTATATCGTTGAAGGAAAAACGCTTTATACTGATGCAGCTGAAGCGGTTTTACTTTATATTACCAATGGAAAATTACCGGAAGGAATGGGAAATGTTGATGATGATTTTCCCGATTATGATCCGCCCGAATATGAAGCTATGTTTTATCAGGCCTTTGAATTAAGGCTTGCCAGTAAATTTGCCTTAGAATTATCGGGTAAACCTGAATTACATAAAATGCTTTTGCAGGAGGCCGCAATGATTGAAGAAACAGCCTATAGAAATACTAAGACTTTAAGCGCCGGAAAGAAAAAAGGGAATTCTTGGTGGTTCGATTAAAAAGAGGATGATATGTTGGTTACGAATTTTGCAGGCGGAGAGGTAAGTAAAAATCTTTATGGACGGATAGATTTACCTATTTATCAGAACAGTGTTTCACGTCTTGAAAACTTTGATATTATGCAAACCGGAGGTATTAAAAGACGGGGCGGCACTGAAAGAATAGGCAAGCTCAAAGGTTATGCACGCCTTATTCCTTTTATAGTCAATAACACCTTATCCTTTATTTTTGAAATAGGGAGCGAATATATTCGTATATGGAAAAACGGCTCGCTTCTTACTCTTGCGGGTTACCCTGTAGAGTTTAGCCCTACCCCCGATTTACCGCTTTATCAAAAAAGTGATTTATCTGAAATACAATATGCTCAAACCTACGATAGCCTTTATTTGGCACATAGGCATTATAAGCCCTATGTAATTAAATGGCAGGGCGGAGATACATTTACATTCGGTAGCTTGAACATTACCGGCAATGCTCATAAGCTGCCGTTCCAAGGAAGCGACAACTACCCTTCTTGTGTTGCTCTTTTTCAAGGACGGTTATTTTTTGCAAGCACGATAAGGGAGCCGCAGAAGATATGGGCAAGCAAGGTTTTTGAATACGAAAACTTTACTTATTTTGATACGGTTGTTTCTAAGACCACGCAGTTAAAAAATCCTGATTTACGAGTCTTTAGTGCAAAGGCTGTAAAGGATAGCGATGTATTAACAGAACTTACAAAGGATTTTACAAACATTACAAATATCACGGATTATTATGTATCCGGACATAAGGGCATACCGAAAGATACTAAAGTCTTATCGGTAACGTCGGATAGTATGAAATTATCAAAGCCTGCTACAGTCGATAAAGAAGATATGGTTTTAGCTATTCATTTATGGAAAAATGCAGACAGCCCTAAGGCAGACGATTACAAAGATACAGAACTTATAAACAATGTAACAGCCCCAAATCATGCTTTTTACTTTGAAATAGGAAGCGACAAGAACGATAAAATCAAATGGATTACACCTTCTAAAGACTTAATTATAGGGACAGAAAGCTCTGAATGGGTTATGAGCGAAGGCGTAACGGCGCAAAAAATAGAGGTACAACTACACAGCCGATACGGGGTTGCGGATTTTCAAGGTTCTTTAATCGGCCGATCGGTTATTTATATAGGACAGGGCGGCCGCAGTTTAAGGGATTATGCTTATGACTTCCAAGAGCACACTTATAAGTCTATTGACCTTACACAGGCAGCCTCACATTTACTAATTGAAAGTAAGGCCGTAGATTTTGATTATACAAATTCACCGGTACAAAAAATATATTTAAGCCGTGATGATGGAAGTGCTTGCGTTTTGTTGTATGACAAGAATTCCGGCATTGCAGCATGGACTAAGATTGTTTCAGAAAACGGCAAGATTAAAAATATAGTAACGGTTCCAGGGCTAAAAG
>CAJPPE010000016.1 GCA_905372345.1 uncultured Treponema sp.
CATTAATAAATGCTAAGCCGGCTAAAACATGTTTGATTGACCTGTCGGTAAAAAGACGAGTAACGGAACCGATCAACATTTTAGATAAAAAATTAAATTGCAGTGAAAAAACATTGCAAGAAGGATGGTTAAAATGAAACAGAAAAAAATAGTTTCAATGATTGGAATGCTTATTTTGTTGATAAGTGTTATATTAGTTACAGGCTGTTCAAGCATGAGACCTGTAGGAACGACAGCACAATTTCCTGCTGATGGAAGTAAATATGTAATATTAGGCAGAGTAGAATATCAAGGAAAGCTATCGAGCTCCGGAGCCGGATATACAAAATTGCTTGAAGTTGCAAAAGAAAAATATCCGAACGCAGATGATGTTGTTAATATAGTTATGGACGCAAAATACACAAAAGGTTTATTTGGCGGTGCAACAATGGATTATATAATTATATCCGGCGTTGCCATAGATTACCTTGAAGTAAAGTAGCAGAGAACAATTAAAAAATCAAAACAGTTTTATATTATAGTTCCGAAAATATAAAACTGTTCCCCCTTCCCCTAATCCCGTAGTTATGCTAAAATGCTCCGAATACGATAATATTGATTGGGGGAAAGAATGCCGTATATTTTGGGAACAGCGGGACATGTAGACCATGGAAAGACTGCCTTGGTAAAAAGGCTTACAGGAATTGAAACCAGTCATCTGCCTGAAGAAAAAAAGCGGGGGATGACCATAGAGCTCGGCTTTGCTTCGCTTGAAGATCCTGTTCACGGTACTGTCGGCATAGTCGATGTTCCCGGCCATGAACGCTTTATACGCAACATGGTTGCAGGCACATGGGGCTTGGATGCGGCTCTTTTAATAGTGGCAGCCGATGACGGCTGGATGCAGATGTCCTCCGATCATTTGCGTGTACTCAAGGCCATGAAGATAGACTCCATTCTTCTTGTAATCACAAAATCGGACCTTGCAGAAAAGGACATGCTTGAACTTTTAATCGAAGATGCCAATGCCCAATGCGAAAAAATAATCGGAAGGAAACTGCCGGCCGTCGCTGTTTCTTCCCTTACCGGAAGCGGAATCGAAGAACTCAAAGCCGAAATTACAAAACTTCTTTCTTCATCAAAAAAGCAAAGCCCGCCTACTCCCTTTTTATATGTAGACAGGGTCTTTGTCCTAAAAGGCATAGGAACCACCATTACGGGAACATTGAGAGGAAAAGGCCTGCATACGGGCGACAACTTGCAGATATATCCTTCAAATGAAGAATGTAGAATTAAGTCGATACAAAACCATCATAAGGATGTGGAAAAAATAGAGCCCGGCACGCGGACAGCCCTCAACTTAAAACTGGGAGAAAAAACAAGCCTTGAAAGAGGAATGCTCTTAGCTGAAAAAGATTCAAATTTTGTTTTAAGCGGAAAAGAACTTTTAGTACGCATCGATGAGGTTTTTACAAACAAGGAAGGTGGCTTTAAAAACCATGCAGAAATTGAAATAGCCCTTGGAAGTGCCCATGCAATAGGCAGCATACATTTAAACCAATTCGACAGGAGCTTGGGCCGTCTTTCCTTAGAAGAACCTGTTGCCTCTGCTTGGAATCAAAGAGCCGTTTTAATTAGGCACGGCGGAAGCGAAATTCTAGCCTCGGCCAGAGTGCTCGCAAGTTTTCCAAGCTATAAAAGAATACAGTTTAAGGAAGCCTTTGAGGTTTACAGGGACAAGGAACTTCCTTCCATTCACAGCTACAAGTTTAATATTGAAGGCTTTGTTGAAGATACTAAAATCAAAACCCAAGAGCTCACATCGGATAAGGGTGAAGTCATTGAGTATGGCTCTTGGCGTTTTTTAAAAAAGAGACTTGAGTTTTGGGAAAATAAAATTTTAAAAACGGCTCAAGAAAGTCAGGCCGGTTTTACCCTTGAAGAAGTGGACTTACCTGTTCCGCAAAGAGTAAAAACTACAGTATTAAAAAAACTTTGCGATGAAAAGAAGCTGGAAAAAGAAGCTCATATTTATAAACTGAGCGGAAGAACGGGCGAAGATATTTCTAAAAATGCAAAGGCCCTTTTGGATGCAGCTTTTAAGGCTGGCTTTGAAGGCATCGAAATAGACAAGATAAAGCTCCCTCAAGCCCGAAAAGAAGCCAGAGACCTGATAAAATTAGGTAAGCTGATCTGCCTTGAAAACTTCTTACACTACCATACGGATTTTTACAAAAAAGCCGTAAATTCATTATTTGCAAAATACAAAACAGGGGATAAGATTTCGATAGCCGATGCACGGGAAGTAACCGGCCTTTCCCGCAAATACATTCTTCCGATTCTTAACCTTCTCGAAAAAGAAGGCAAGCTAAAAAGGCAAGACAACGACAGAATTGTATTGTAAATAGTGGCGGTAAAAATTTTTATTCGGTTTCGGCAAGGGCACGCGAAATGCTAAAAGCAAAATCTCCTATTTTTTCCAAGTTGCGTACCATGTCGATGTACAAAAGCTCAGCCTTTACGTTTGCACCTTTTTCCAAGCGGGTACGGGCAAGATGTTTTAGGTGTTGTCTCATCGCATCGATAGATTCTTCCATTTCGTGAGCCATTGCAAGCTGCTCAGCTGCAAGAGGCTTATTTAAGTGCTCATGCACAAAATGAATAAACTGATTTACAATCCCCATATAGGGCAAAAGTTTATCCATATCGTCTTGGCTGATGGGCATCTTTAATTCTATACTTCGGTTGATAAAAAGCCCCAGCTCAAAAATCTGATCGGTCATATTTTCTATATCGTCTACAATACCGAGCATAAGGCGTACATTCTTTCTGTTTTTTTCGGATAAAGAAAGCTGAGAAGTTTTAATAAGGTATACGGAAAGCTCTTCCTGCATCTGATCGGTATAATCTTCTTTTTCGGTCAACTGCCTTATCACAAATTCTCTTGAAACGTTTTCTTCCTTGCTTAAAAGAGAACGCAAGAGGCTGAACATTTCCCGTACAATATTGGACATCTTAAGAATTTCAACCTCGGCCCTAAGCACGTAGGCCTCCGTGTTTTCTTTCATACCGGGGGCTTGAAAGGTAAGAACATAGCGGGCAGGCTCTTCATCTTCTCCGGGTTTAATAAGCCAGCACACAAATTTTGCAATCTGATTTACAAACGGAATGGCAACAAGAGTATTAATTACATTGAACAAGGTATGGAAGACTGCAATTTTAGTCATAAGACTGCTTGAAGGGCAAATCAAATCCACTAAAGATAAAAACGGTGTAAAAAGAATTAGGGTAAAAATACTTCCTGCAACATTAAACAAAACGTGTACGGCCGCCGCCCTCCTCGCATTAAGCTTTGTTCCTATTGAGGCTAATACCGCATCTACGGTAGAACCGACATTGCTTCCTAAAACTACGGCTGCAGAAAATTCCCAGCCCACTATTCCTGTATGAGCCATTGTCAAAAGAACGGCAGTTGTCGCACTCGACGAATGAAGAAAAACCGTAAGCACAAAACCGAGGATAACACCGACTATGATACTATGAATACCGGTCTGCTTAAAAACCGAAAAAAGGGCTATCTGTTCGCCCGAAATATTCGGAACAGCGGAAGCCAAAAAATCCAAGCCCGTAAAAAGGAGGCCGAAGCCCATGATGGCCTCACCCAGATTGTCTTTTTTAAGTTTTTTAAAAAAGGTTAAAAAATAGCCTATTCCGAAGGCGGGAATGGCTATGCTTGCTATAGAAAATTTAAAACCGAGAAGTGAAACTATCCATGCAGTAACGGTCGTGCCTATGTTTGCACCGAAAATTACGCCTATAGCCTGTTGAAGACTCAGCATCCCTGCATTGACAAATGAAACGGTCATAACGGTTGTAGCACCGGAGGATTGAACAATACCGGTAACAACTATACCCGTCAAAACAGCTAAAAATCTATTTCCCGTCATAAAATTGAGTGTACGGTGTAAACTTTCGCCGGCACTTTTTTGAATACCGTCACTCATCATCTTCATTCCGTATAAGATTAAACCTAAACTTCCAAGCATCTGGAATACAAGAGAAACTACAGACATGTGACTAGTATATCAAAAAACGGAAGAATTTTCAATCCACGCTTGACAAATAGGGCGTATTTTTAATAGACTATAATTATAGGAGAATTTTAAGCATTATGAAACTTTACAGTAGAAGACAAACCTTCGTATTTTCGCTCATTGCAGCCTTGATTTTTGCAAGTGCCGGTTTTTTTGCCGGTATAAAATACAATACAGGAAACGCCGGCTTAAATGAAATTCAAAGTGAAGCCTCAAACGGTTCTGCCGATTTTGAAAAAAATGCAGAAGACGGATTTGCTCAGACGGAAAATTCGCAAAATTTAACTATCCAGCAGCATGGAAATACGGCTGCTTTAAACACTTCAAATGAAACAGGCTACATGGGCTATACTCCTGCCGAATCACAGAATATTCATGTATACGAATCGACCAATGAAGCTGTCGTAAACATAACCACCGAAACTATGGGAGTAAACTGGTTTTTTGAACCTGTTCCCGTTGAAGGCGGCTCAGGTTCGGGCTCCATAATCGATGAAAGCGGCCTAGTACTGACCAACACACATGTAATTGCAGAAGCTTCAAAGATTTTTATTTCTCTTTCCGACGGAAGTCAGTACGAAGCAAAAGTAGTAGGAACAGATGAAGAAAACGATTTGGCGGTTTTAAAATTCGACCCGCCTAAAAATATTAAACTTACGGCAATAAAATTCGGCGACTCAGCCAATTTAAAAGTCGGCCAAAGAGTTTTAGCTATCGGAAATCCTTTTGGATTGGAAAGAACTCTTACAGACGGAATAGTCTCGGCACTGAAACGCCCAATTCAAAACGATAAAAATATTATCATCAAAAACATGATTCAAACCGATACGGCAATTAACCCCGGAAACTCAGGCGGCCCTCTTTTAGACACTCAAGGAAGAATGATAGGAATAAACACCATGATTTATTCCACATCGGGAAGCTCGGCCGGAGTCGGCTTTGCAGTTCCAGTAAATACGGCTAAAAGAGTTGTTGCAGATATCTTAAAATACGGAAAGGTTATCCGCGGTTCTATCGATGCCGATTTGGTTCAAGTTTCAGGAAGACTTGCCTCTTATGCAAAACTCCCCGTTTCTTACGGGCTCCTTGTTTCCGAGGTAAAAAAAGGAAGCAATGCGGCAAAGGCCGGCCTTCGAGGAGGAAATGAAGCTGTGCGTTCGGGAGTGGGCAGATACAGCTCCGTCTTTTACATAGGCGGCGACATAATCGTTGAAATAGGCGGACAAAAAATAAATAACATAACCGATTATTACTCGGTACTGGAGGACAAAAAACCCGGTGAAACGGTAAAGGTTAAAATTATTAGAGGAAAAAAACTTGTTGATTTAAACTTAACCTTATCGGAACGAAACTAAGAGCCGATGATCGATTTAAAAAAACTCTTTAAAAAAATTTCATGGAAGATTAAAGGAGTCTCGGTTTACGCCCTTGTCGGTGAAAGCGGAACAGGAAAGAGTTTTAGGGCTCAACTGCTTGCCGAAAAATACGGTATTAAGCTCATCATCGATGACGGGCTTTTAATCTATAACGATAAGATAATTGCAGGCCAATCTGCAAAAATGGAAAAAACTTTTTTGGCAGCCGTAAAGGTTGCCTTGTTTGACGATAAAAAACATAGAGACGGAGCGGCAAAGGCTTTACAATCCCATAGCTTTAAAAAGATTTTAATATTGGGAACTTCCGAAAAAATGGTAAACAAGATTGCCGCCCGCCTTCAAATTCCTCAGCCTCAAAAAATAATTAAAATTGAAGACATTGCAAGCAGAGAAGAAATAGAAACGGCAATGAGATCAAGGCGTGTTGAAGGCAAACATGTTATACCTGTTCCCTCACTGGAAGTTCAAAGAAACTATCCGAAAATATTTTACGATAAGATAAGGCTCTTTTTCAAAAAGAAAAAAACGCCCTTTGTAGGAACCGAACAATCAAAGCTTTTTGAAAAGTCCGTAGTCCGCCCGGAATTCTCAAAAGTCGGTACGGTCGAAATATCCGAATCCGCTTTAACTCAAATGGTGTTTAATTGTATTGAAGAGTACGATAAAGAAGTAGTTATTAAAAAGCTCAACATCAAAAAAGAAGAAGGCGGATACAGACTTGATCTGACTGTTGATATTCCTTTTGGAACACAGCTGACCGGAAAGATCAATCAGCTCCAAAAATATATAATCGAACAAATAGAGCGGTACACAGGTATATTGATTATTCAGATAAATGTTATAATCGATAAAATAATCAGCAAGGAAGATTCTAACCCTTAAAATCCAAACCTATTAGATAGGTTTCAAAACTTGAACTGCGGCACGCTTCCGGCTTAAAGGCCCTTGCAGTCTTAAAACATTTTCGTAAATTGTTTAAGTGGATCTGCTGATCTCCGCCTTGGAATATCTTTACGACAAATGAACCGCCTTGTTTAAGCTGCTCTTGTGCATAATAAAGAGCAAGCTCTACCAAACCTGAAGAACGGGCCGTATCAACGGTTTTGTTTCCTGTTGTTGCAGGAGCAGCATCGCAGATAACCGCATCATAAGGCCCCAATTCTTTTACCGATTTTATGATTCCCTTATCGAACATATCGCCTTGAAAAAAATTAAGCCTCTCATCATAGACTGAAGAATCCAAGGGCTTTAAATCGACGGCAGTTACCCTTCCCTCCTTATTTAAAAATCGCAAGACATAGACGGTCCAACTTCCGGGAGCCGCTCCCAAATCCAATACCTTATCATTAGGAGAAAAAAGATTAAATTTTTTATTCATCTCTTCAAGTTTGTATACGGAACGCGCAGGATAATTTTCGGCAAAAGCTTTTTTTGACCAATAATCGGGCTCACTGTATTTATTTTTTGCCATTTGATTTTTCCTTTTTGGATTTATTTTCTTTTTCTTCCAACATTCGGGAAGTATCATCTTTAATCTCCGCCTCATACTCATCAAGTTTTCTATGGAGGGTTCTTCTGCCTATTCCCAAAATATCGGCTGTCTTTGATTTATTGTTATTTTGGTTTGCAAGAGTCTGCAAAATAATTTGCTTTTCGGCTTCGGCCATATTTACTCCCATAGGTATACGGATTGAAGAAGCCTCCGCCTTTTCGCGCAATGTTTCCGGTAAGTCGTCAAAGTGAATTACATTATCGGAGCTCATTACAACGGCACTTTGAATACAGTTTTGAAGCTGCCTTATATTTCCGGGCCATTCATAATTATAAATTGCAGCTCTTGCACGAGGCTCTATAGAATCTATTTTTTTGCCGTTCTCCTCGGCAAAGTCTTTGATAAAGGCAGCGGCCAAAAGAGGAATATCCTCCTTGCGTTCACGCAAGGGAGGCACATGAATATGCACTACATTCAATCTAAAATAAAGATCTTCCCTAAAATTTCCTTTTTTTATTTCTTCTACCAAATCCCTGTTTGTTGCGGCGATTATCCTTGTATCTACGCTGAGAGTTTCAGAACCTCCTACCCTCTCAAACTTTTTTTCTTGAAGAACACGCAAAAGTTTTACCTGTATCATTTGGTTGACTTCGCCTATTTCATCCAAAAAAAGAGAACCGCCGTTTGCAATTTCAAAGCGGCCTCGGCTGCGTTGTACGGCCCCTGTAAAGGCTCCTTTTTCATGGCCGAAAAGCTCGGACTCCAAAAGGCTTTCTGCAAAGGAAGCACAGTGAACTTGAACAAAAGGCTTATCCTTACGGCTTGAAAGATTATGAATGGCCTGAGCTATCAATTCTTTTCCGACTCCCGTTTCTCCGGTAATTAAGACGCTGGCCTTTGTAGGAGCAACTTTTTTTATATTCTCAAAAACCTTTTCCATAAGAGGGCTCTTGCCTATAATATTTTCAAAACTTTGTTTGGTTTCAATGTCATGTAAAAGAGCTCTATTTTGAAGAACAAGGGCCCTGTTTTGTAAGGCTCTTTTTACTAAAAGAAAAAGGCGTTCCAAATTCAAGGGCTTGGTTAAAAAATCATAGGCCCCCATCCTCATGGCTTCAACAGCCGTTTCTACCGTACCGTGTCCGGTTAGAACAATTACGGGAACTCCCGGGGTTTTTGAAATAACTTCACATAAGACATCTTCACCGCTTATTTCAGGCATTTTTAGATCGGTAATTACAAGATCGACTTCATCTTTTAAGGCAATATCCAAACCTGTTTTTCCGTTATCGGCAGTAATTACTTCATAGCCTTCATCTTCCAAGGCCATCGCAAGGCCTTCACGAATATTTTTTTCGTCATCAATAACTAAAATACTGAATTTCATTTTATATCCTTTACCGAATCAAAATCAAAAGTTTTATCGGAGAGTAAAAGCATTGCACCCTTACGCTCTATCGGAAGAGAAAATTTAAAACTTGTTCCCATGCCGTAATCCGAATAAACATTTATGTCTCCTCCATGTTCTTTTATAACCTTATAAGTCATGGTCAGCCCCAAACCTGTTCCGTCATGTTTTGTCGTAAAATAAGGCTCAAATATTTTATGCATATCTTCGGGTAAAATACCCTGCCCTGAATCCGAAATAGTTATAATAATAAAATCGTTTACTGCCTTTGTAGATATATCCAAAAAGCCTCCATTAGGCATTGCGGCTTTTGCATTTGTTAGGACATTCATAAATGCCTGCCGCAAAAATCTTTCATCGCCTTGAATCTTAGGAAGCTCCTTTGAAAAGCTAAGAGAAATAGCTATACCGCTGTCATTAAACTCGTCAAAAAAAGTATCGTATAAATTCTTTAAAAGAACATTTATATCTACGGGAACAAATTCGAATTTTAAGGGACGCACGGCAAATAAAAAATCCACCACAATTTTATTGAGCCTTTCAATTTCTTCTTCGATAACGCCTATATGTTTTTGGGCCTTTTGGTTTATTGATAAATTACAGGCCGTAAAATTTTTCTTTAAAAGCTGTAAATGAATGCTGATTGCCGCAAGAGGATTTTTTATTTCGTGAGCAACGGCAGCTGCCACATTTGTAAGGCTTGCAAGATTTTCAAGACGGCGGTTTTTAATTTCTTCAATTCTTTTTTCGGTTATATCCGCAATCATAATTATCGTACCTTTAATCTTTTTTTCGTTTACTAATGGAAGAACCGAAACTTCAATATATTTATTTTTGCCTTCAGGCTTATCGGCTTTGAGGTTAAACTCTTTTGAAGTTTGTCCGCTTTCATTTTGAATAACCGAAGAAACAAAATCGGCAATATCCTGAATCTTTATATGCTCCCAGACATTTTTTTCATGACCTTCTCCTAAAGCGGAGCCTCCAAGAGAGGTACCTCTAAGAGAGGTGCCTAAAATTCTTTCTGCAGCCCTATTCGATTTTATAATCTTATTTTCGGAATCTGCAACTATAACGCCGTCATTTAAAGAATCCATTACGGAATCCAATAGAGAATACTCGTTTGCAAGCAGCTTTACAAATGTACGCAGCTGAGCTTCATTCATGTTTGGGGACTTTTGTATTCCCCTTCTCATAAACTCTCTCATATAAGTTTTTCCTTAATTTCTTCTGCCAAGTTTTCTAAAGCGGCTTGAGGAGAAATATTAAAAATATCTACGGCATTTTTTATTAAAGCCGTTATTTTAAAATAAGATTCAAGTTCCAAGGCGGAACATTCTTCATTTTTTAAGCCGTCTTGTAAAAAAAATAAAAGACTGTTTAAAAACAAAATATAAATCGTATGAGGTTTACATTTATTTAAAAGATTTACAATATTTGAAACCGTGCAATTTGAATTATCATACTTGTTTTTATTTTTGTAATTTGAGATCGAATTATAAAGAGCTGAGGGGAGAATTTTATTTTGCCTGTCTATGAGCAAAAAAACATACTCATAAAATAAGGCTGCCGTATTTTGAATCGTACGAAAACTTACCGGTAAAAAACCGTAAAGGTAAGAGCTTAAAAGATTGAACTTACCGAAGGGTTCATGGCAAGGCTCTCCTTTAAAAACCCGTCTTATAACTTCTTCTTGGGATTTTTTATCTCTTTCTTTAAAAGTATAAGTGCGTACCCTTGACAGTATCGTCGGCATAATCGCGCCCCGATGAGCGGTGGTTAAAACAAAGACGGCATAAGAAGGCGGCTCTTCTAAAATTTTTAAAAAGGCATTTCTAGCACCTTCCTGCATCTTATCGGCATTTTCGACAATCAATACTTTTTTGATTCCAGAAGGCATTAGGCGTACCCACGAGGAGGCTTTTCTAACCTGATTTATGGGAATGGTATCGTACATACATTCGTCTTGAAGTTTTGCGGATTTTAAAACAAGAGCTTCCGCAGTTTTGTTAAGCACATTGTCATCCATAGTTTCGATAGGGCCGGAACATAGATCGGCTAGGAGTTCTTCAATCTCTGCAATGACGGGGGCGGCTTTAACGAATCTTGTTTCATCCGTATCCCAAAGACGGGGATCGAATCGGGAGGTAAGTTTTCTAATAGCCCGCAAAAATAAGTATCTCGAAGAAAGAGTTTTTGTTTTTAATAAGGTCCCGCAAGCAGCCTTGATTTCGGGGCTGTGGTCCCGTGCTCCCAAAATAAGAACATCTGGAGCAATCATCTCTTTTTGCCTTAAGCATGAAGAACAGGTACAGGCCCACTGTCCCGATTCGGTACAAGAAACGGAGCGGGCAAGCTCAAGGGCTGCGGTCAGCTTCCCCGAACATTCAGGCCCCGAAAACAAAATCGAAGGCGGAAGTTTTTTTTGTTTTATATCTTGAATGAGTCTAAGCCCCGCTTCTTGATCTATGAGATTTTCAAACATCTACAACTCCTATAAAAACTTTTTGCAGCAAATAGCAATTTGCGAAAAAAGTTTTTTCAAGTAGTTTTGCTTTATGCAAAACTACATACAATAATGCGACGTTTGCCGAAAGGCAAACTCGTCAGATAAACATGGAGGCTTGTATTTCAAGCCGGAATGTTTATCCAACTCCTAAAACTGCTTGGTAATATCTAAAATAAATGGAGAAAGGATTTTCGCAAAAATGCTTTCACTTAATATTTTATCGAATGAAACAAATGTTTGAATATTGATAAGCATTAGTATAACTCCTATGACAATCAAGCCTTCTACAAGACCCAGACAAAAACCCAATGACCTGTCCAAATTTTTTAATGACTCGCTTGAAAAAAGGGAGCCTAAAAAAACTTGCACCAATTTTATAATCAAATAAACGGATAAAAATAAAATCAAAAAGGCTATCACGGCGGATAAGGCCTTTTCGCCAAGAAGCTCGGTAATTACGGGAGTAAGCAATTTATAAAACAAAAAAGCTATAAGCCCGCCGACAATAACCGCAGCCTTTGAAAAAAACTCGTCTATAAAACCGGTTACTGTAACCTTAATAACAAAAAAACTTAATATAATCAAAAAAACTATATCGGCACTTCCTATCCGCATTTAATTATTCTCCACCATTTAATAATCCTCACCTGTTTAAAGCTCCTCATTTTTGAATGTGAAAAAATTTTTTAAAAAGTCCGCAATTACAAGGGCAGGTTTTTCACCTGCCAAGGCCGCAGAGGCCTGAGCCATCTTTTTTAGCCTTTCGTTTCCGCTTATGTTTTCTTCAAAACCAAGGTCCCGTAAAAGCTTTATAAAAATATCGGGTCTTACATCTTCGCCCAAAAGAATTTCTGCGGCACCCTTTTTCTTAAAGAATTCTGCATTTTCTATTTGATCGCCGCGGGAACTTCCCTTTTCAAGAGGAACCAAAATCATGGGCTTACCTGCAGCTGCCGATTCCCAAACCGTATTGGCACCCGCACGCGACACCACAATCGAAGAAAGGCTTAAAACATCGGCCATCTCCTTTTTTATAAAGGGATAGGGTTTATAGTTATCTGCAAATTCGGGGGAGGAGTTTAAAAGGCCCTCTTTAATTTTTTGTCCCTGATCCATATTGGCTTCCCCAATCTGATGAACCACAACAAAATGCTTTACAAGATATTCGATTGAATCGGAAATCAAATCGTTTAACTGTCTTGCACCTAGACTTCCGCCTAAAACAAACAAAACAGGTAAGTCCGATTTTATGTTTAAAAAGGAGAGCCCCTTTTCAGGCCTGCCCGAATAAAAACTTAAGCGGACGGGATTTCCGGTACATATAACTTTTGAGCGAAGGGACGTCGGTAAAAGTTCCGCCGTTTCTTGATATGAAACCAAAATATGATTTGCAAATTTAGAATTAATCCTTGTTGCAAGGCCGGGCGAAAAATCACACTCATGAGTGATAACCGGAATTTTTAAGAATTTTGCAGCGGCACATGGAGGCACCGAAACAAAGCCGCCCTTAGAAAAAACAAAAATAGGTTTTAACTTTAAAAGAATAAAAAAGGACTCTATAAAGCCTGCCGCAACCTTAAAAACATCTATAAAGTTTTGAAAACTAAAATAACGCCTCAATTTTCCGGCAGGAATACCCATGAATTCAAGAATTGAAGGAGAAGCCGAGTAAAGCTCGGAAGATTCAAGTATTTTGCGGTCAACTCCCTTAGCAGAGCCGAGCCAAACTATTCTACATTCCAAAGAAGAGCTCAAGGCCTCGGCAACAGCAAGTCCGGGAAAAATATGCCCTCCCGTTCCGCCTCCTGTAAAAACAACACATTTCATAAATGTAAGTGTATCACAATGACACAATTTTGAAAAGGGCTGCAAAAGACTTCTACACAGTCTTTTGGTTTATTTTCAGTTTTTAC
>CAJPPE010000017.1 GCA_905372345.1 uncultured Treponema sp.
GTATAAGTTTAGAGTTAAAACAACAGGATAGATTTGATGAAATTCAAAAATTAGCTGCCGAAATAAAAAAGAATCTTAAAATATCCGTTAAAAATAAATAAATTTGGAGGTTATTATGGCAAAAGAATTTAGAACAAAAGCCGAAATAGATTTAGGCGAAGGTTTTAAAGTTGAATGTGAGGCATCAGGCAAGAAAATTATTGCAGATGAGCCCTTGAGTTTCGGGGGAACCGATTTAGGTATGAACCCGATTGAACTTCTTCTAAGCGGTCTGGGAGCTTGCAAGTGTGTTACTTCAAAGGTCATTGCAAAGAAAAACGGTCTTAAACTGGATTATTTGGCCGTTGAATGTATCGGTTTTTTTAGACCGGGTACACCGGGACTTTCAGATATTGAAACAATATATCATATTAAGTCCGATGCTTCCGATGAAGAGCTTGAAAAATTTATGGCTTCGGTTGATGAAAGCTGTCCGGTACATGCCACAATCAAAAATCCGGCCCCGATAGCTCATAAACTGGTTAGGGTTTAATATCTACAATTTTCTTGAGTCTTAAAGATACGGATTTATTTAATCTCAATCCGTATCTTTTTGGGCTTCTTGTTTTTTAGTTTTTTTCTTGCGCCTATGCTTAACCTGTTTGCCGAGTTTTGCAGAGCGTGCTTGGGCTCTCTCCATTGATACCTTAATTCCCAAATCGGTTAAAACGCTTTTTACCGCAAATTCCAATTCTTTTCTTTGAGGATTCATAGGAAGAATAAAATGCCTGCATTCCTTGTAAACATAGGTATAAACTTCTTGCGGAAGTCCCTCAGGGTTTGCAATCAGCTTTATGTAATCTTTGAGTAATGATTTTAAACATTCTCCCTGTTTTATTTGAGGTTTACTATCGACTTCTTTATCCAAAAGAGCAAGATTTTCTATATACATTTTTTTAAATTTTGAAGACGAATCTATAAAGGCACAGGCACCCGGCTGCAGGTAAACATAGAGCTTAAAATCCAAAAGTTTTTTTATAATATCGCTTGCATGTCCGCTAAAAATAATCTTATTTATTTCTTCGGTTATCCTTGAAGGGGATACAAATTCCAAAAGATGGGCATTTTTTCGTATTTGAAGCTGAAGGAAAAAAGGAATACCGGAATCCGTCATTGCTGCATACTTTATAGCCCGAATCATTCTTACCGGATCTTCCGAAAAGATAAGCTGTAGGGGTATAATAGGCTTTACTTTTTTCGCTTTTATATCCTTAACGCCGCCTACATAATCGATTACAAGCTCACGGATTGGGTCGTAGTAAAGGGCGTTTAATGTAAAATCCCTTCGGCGGACATCTTCATCTATTGTGCCGAATTTATTTCCGATACTTCCGTCTTCCGTTGACCGAAAGGTGCTTACCTCATATATTTTTTCTCCGAAAAATATATGAACTAATCTAAATCGCCGGCCTATTATTCTGGAATTTCTGAACATTTTCCGTATTTTTGAAGGTTCGGCCGAGGTCGCAATATCGAAATCTTTAGGGACGTGGCCTATTAAAAGATCCCGTACTGCTCCTCCTACTATGTAGGCTTCAAAACCTTGAGAAGTTAAACGCTGTATAATTTTTACGGCTTCAATGTCTATTTTTTCGAGGGCAATCTTGTGCTCATTCTTGGTATAGACTAAAGCCTGCCGAACCTGCTTTCCTTCGGCATTTTGACCGTATCGAACTAACATTTTTGAATAAATATATTGCATGTAAAAAGGCTTTATGTCAATGAGTACCGCCTATTTTTACCAAATTTCTATGGTTTTAGATAAAAAAGCCCTTTAAAAATTCGTTATAATATGATATAATATTCCTTCTACACGTTAGGTAATTGCATATTGGAGAAGTTGCGAAAAGAATATGACAATAGATAATGCAGGACTCGGAACTATAATCTCTACAGACATCGTTGTTCTAAATGATCACGAAAGAACCTTGGTTGAATATGCTTTTGAACGATTGAATGGAGAATATAAGTCTGCTGTTTTGGAAATAGGAAAAAAGCTCATGGATTTGGAAAGAATGTCGGCTGCTATTTCCCGCTTTCCTTCAATCCACGAAACAAGTGTTCTTGCAGGTGAAAAACGCAGTCAAGAAACCCTCATAGAAACTTTATGTAAAACTCCTTCCGATGCCCGTACTCTTTCAATGCCCACAAAGGCTGTTTTAGGCCGCGGTTTTCTTGTTGCAAAATTCCATATATTTTCTGCTCTTACCAAGGTTGCCTTAAATTCCTCATTTTCGGAAGAAGAAATTGAAGAACTTAGAGCGGCTACTATGAATATCATGTTTACGATTATGTCCGAAGATGTTTATATTTCGATTTTAGACAGCAATATTTTAGATAAACAAAAACAAGAAAAGGTCGCAAATGCCTTAACATATCTTTGGGAGCACCGTTTGGATCAAAACACCACTTCTTTTGCTCCCGTTCTAACCCGCGTTTGGACTGCACGTGATACAATAGCTCCCGTATTCGGCACAATGATGGGTACCAGCGAGCTTTTTTTGCTTTCTTCCAAATTAGATGACTCTTGGCAAAGTTTTATGCTTGCAAAACTTTCTAACAAAACCGTAGGACAATCCTTGGAAGAGTTTTTATTCGGCATCTCGTATGAAGAAATCCTTTATGTCCGTAATCAGCTCGTAAGCTGTAAAATACCTGCAATGGGCAGAGAAGATGTTGCCAAGCTCTTAAATAAAAAACTGGATTTTGATAATTCCGATCCTCGTCATTTTTACTCTTCCTATGTGCAGCGCCGAAACAATGCCGATGCCCGCAAACGCATCAATGCCGCAGGCCCTAAAAACACCCTTGAAGACTACTATATCAGCTTTTTATTTGAAAAAGGTTTGGAGTTAAAAGACGGGAAGACTGAGACTGGAAAGTAAGACTTATTCTCGTCAAGTGTTTTGGTGAGAACTGACGAGAATGGGGAGAATTGACGAGAATGAGGAGAATTGACTAGATTTATTTACTTTAGCTTGTCTATCGTTTTGACCATCGGTTTATACCGTGAGAGGTTTTTGTTTGTAAAATTGTCCCATGCCGTGTACATGTGCCCTAGCATAGCAGGGTTATCCTTGTATAAAAGCGAATAGTCGATGAGAGCGTTTACCGCTTTAATGCCTTTGAAACTTGTCGGCAGGACGCAGAAGCCCTTGTTTAAAAAAAACGGAATGGAGCCGTAGCGCTCCAGCTCGTCATAGTGCCAGTCGCAGATGATAATGTCCTTGGGAATGAGGTCGACGGCGGGGTAGGTTCTGTTACACGAGCTTTCGTATTCACTTTCATAACCGCTCTGTTCATCCTCGCTGTTGATAAGGCGGTCGCCCCACATATACATTGTAAGTCCCCGTTTTTTGACACAGTGATCGTACAGCTTGTTCACGGCGCGGGCGAACAGTTCGGCCTTGTCTTTTCCTCGGCAAAGGGGGCATGCATCTTCGCCGATCAAAAACACCTCGTCCAAGCCGACATGTATTTTGTTTACCGAAAAGACTTCGGTAATCTCGTCGATTAAACCGAATAAAATTGTGTAAACTTTTTCATTGGAAGAGCAGAGGCTTCGACAATAAATACCCTTATTGCCGGGGTAGATGCCCGGCGTTTCGTCCAGTTCGGGGAAGGCTTTGAGCAGGGCGAAAGTTTCGTTTTTCCACGATTGATGGCCTAGACAGTTTATTTCGGGGATAAGGTCGATGGAAAGCCTGCGGCATTCTGCTGCAATTTCGTGTGCAACGGTTTCGGAAAGCCCGTGCTTGTCGTAGAGTTTCGGATCGCTTTTCCATTGATAGTTGTAGCTTATTTCGAGAAAAAGCGTGTTGATTCCCCGTTTTTGTAAGCCGGGTAGTTCTTTTATGAGGTTTTTGCCCGTTTTGTCGGAATCAACACTTGCATGAAATGCAATGACTAATTCGCGTTTAGGCATACTGTTTGTTTGAGCGTAAACAGCCGGCTGTAAAAATAAAAGAAGCAAGAATAAGGATACGAGTACCATTGCTTTTTCTTTCATCACTCCCACTCAATAGTAGCCGGAGGTTTTGAAGTTATGTCGTAGACTATTCGATTGATGCCCTTCACCTCGTTTATGATACGGGAAGAAACCTTGTCCAAAACCTCGTAGGGAATGCGTACCCAGTCGGCTGACATAAAGTCCGAGGTTTTTACTGCACGCAGGGCGAGGGTGTAGTCATAGGTTCTGAAGTCGCCCATAACACCCACCGTCTTTGTTGAGGTAAGAACGGCAAAATACTGGCTTAAATCCTTTTTTATGTCTGCCTGCTCAAGTTCGCTCCGCCAGATTGCATCGGCTTCCCTTAAAATATCGAGCTTTTCTTCGGTTATCTCGCCCATGATTCTTATGGCAAGGCCTGGGCCGGGGAAGGGCTGGCGGTGTACCAAATAATCTGGGAGGCCGAGCTCCGTGCCTAAGTTTCGTATTTCGTCCTTAAAAAGCGTTTTTAAGGGCTCGATGAGGGACTTAAAACTTATGTGATCGGGAAGGCCTCCGACATTGTGATGGCTTTTGATTACGGCGGAACCCTTGGTGCCGCTTTCAACTACATCGGCGTAAATTGTACCTTGGGCAAGGAAGTCCACAGTTCCGATTTTTTTTGCTTCTTCTTCAAAAACGCGGATAAACTCTTCGCCGATTATTTTCCGTTTTTTTTCAGGGTCGGAAACGCCTTTTAACTTGCCTAAAAAACGGCTTTCCGCATTTACGCGGATAAAATTCATTGGAGTATCCCTAAAGGCTGCCTCTACCTCATCTCCCTCGTTTTTGCGCATAAGGCCGTGATCCACAAAAATACAGGTCAGATTTTTACCGACAGCCCTATTTAAAAGAGCCGCAAGCACGGAAGAATCTACTCCGCCTGATAGAGCTAAAAGTACCTTGCCGTCTTTTACCGTATTTTGTACATCTTTTATTGCCTCAGCCAAAAAGCTTTTCATATTCCAATCGCCCTTAGCACCGCAAACATTGTATAAAAAGTTTTTGATTATATTTTGCCCTTCTTCGGAATGTTCAACTTCGGCATGGAATTGAATGCCGTAAAGTTTTTTTTCTTTATTTGCCATGGCCGCATTTTTTGTATTTGCCGTTTGAGCTGCCGAAATAAAGCCTTCAGGCAGGCGGGAAACGCAGTCTACATGGCTCATCCAAACCGAAGATTTATCTTTTATGTTTTTAAAGAGCGGAATACCGGTGTCAAATTTTGTTAAGGTTTTGCCGAATTCTCTTTTTAAGCTTTTTTCAACCTTCCCGCCTAGGCAATGCGCCATGGCCTGCATACCGTAACAAATGCCTAAAATCGGAATATTTAAGTCAAAAATTTCTTTTGGGGGCAGGGGAGCTTTTTCTTCATAAACGCTGTTAGGCCCTCCCGTAAAAATAATACCTATGGGCTTATTTTCCCTTATGTAATCAATGGCCTTTGAGGCCGGAACAATATCCGAATAAACATTTAGGTCGCGCACGCGCCTTGCTATGAGCTGATTATACTGACCGCCGAAATCCACAATTAAAATTTTTTCCGTAATCTTCATATAAAACATTTTAGCCTATGGCTCTTTTTTTTTCAAGATGTAAAACTTTCAATTGACTTATGATAATGATTGTGTTATACTTTTTCTAAAGAGGTATAAAAATGTTTTTAAACAGTGTTGCCATCCGCACGGATGAAATGGAAAAATCACTTGAATTTTATGAAAAGGTACTTGGATTTACTTTTAATTATATGATGTCGGCAGCTCCGGGAAAAAGAATTGCTTTTTTAACGGAACCTGACAGCGGAATGAATCTTGCGCTCATCAGTCATGATGTTCCAAAAGCCCAAAACGGCAGCCGCCTTTCTCTTACCGTACAGGTAGACCAGATAAGCGAGGCTGAAAAGTACTTAAAAGCTAAAAATGTCCGCATAACGGCTCCTCCAAGAACCGTAAAAGACGGTAAAAAAATTTTAACGGCCGTAGATCCTAACGGGGTTGAAATAGACTTCATAGAATTCAAAAAAGAAAATGAGTAAAGGTCATATATAAAAAACTTGTTGTTTTTTATATATGACCGACGAGTTTTTCATAAGTCTTTATAAATCAGATGACTTATGAAAAACATCGCAGATAAAATTTAAAGGTTTAAAATAAAAATATCTGGGGGCAATATGATTAAGACTGTAAAAGATGTAAATTTAAAGGATAAACGCATAATAATGCGTGTCGATTTTAACGTTCCTATGAAGGACGGAGTGGTACAGGACGATACACGGATTAGGGCGGCTCTTCCTACAATAAAATATATACTGGAACAAGGTGCTAGAAGCCTTGTTTTGATGAGCCATTTGGGCGATCCTTCAAAGGATGCAAAAAAAGCCAAGGAAAAGGCCGAAAAAGACGGTAAAATCTTTGATGAGGAATCTTATATTAACGGAAAGCACAGGATGAAGCCTGTTGCAGAATACTTATCCGGACTTCTTAAACTTCCTGTTGATTTTGCCCCCTCCTGCATGGGACAGCTTGAAAGAGTAAAAGCTCTTCCTCAGGGCGGAATTCTCATGCTTGAAAACACCCGCTTCCACAAAGAAGAAACTTCAAAGGAAAAAGCTGAGCAGCAAATTTTGGCAAAAGAACTCAGCTTGTACGGCGATGTTTATGTAAATGATGCTTTTGGAACGGCTCACCGCTCTCATGCTTCTACAGCCGAAATTGCAAATTTTGTCAATACAAGGGCAGCCGGCTTTCTTATGGAAAAGGAAATTAAATACCTTGAGCCGATGTTAAATAATCCAGCAAAGCCCATGACGGCAATTATAGGAGGAGCAAAGGTTTCTTCTAAAATCGCGGTCTTGGAAAGCCTTTTAAAAAATGCCTCTTCTTTAATAATCGGAGGAGGAATGGCCTACACATTCTTAAAGGTTCAAGGAAAAAAGATCGGTAAATCCTTATTTGAAGAAGATTTTATGGATACTGCTAAAAATCTTTTGGATAAGGCTGCAAAACAGGGTGTAAAGATAATCCTTCCTGTTGATCATATCTGTTCCGAAACCTTTTCTCCCAATGCCGAAGCGGTTTTAGTTGAAGATACCGATATTCCCAATAATCTTATGGGAATGGATGTAGGGCCTAAGACATTGGCTCTTTATAAAGAGATTATTTTATCGTCAAAGTCGATTGTCTGGAACGGTCCGGTAGGCGTTTTTGAGTTTGAAGCTTTTGCAAGGGGAACGGAAGAAACTGCCCGCCTTGTAGCAGCTGCAACGGAAAAAGGAGCTCTTACAATTGTAGGCGGAGGTGATTCGGTTGCTGCCGTAAATAAGTTCAACCTTGCCGATAAGATGAGCCATGTTTCTACGGGCGGCGGAGCTTCCCTCGAATTCCTTGAAGGAAAAGTTCTCCCGGGCATTGCATGCCTTGATACTATTTAATTTTTAATGAGAAATAGGGCAAATAAGACTTTTTTTTATGTTTTTCTCTTGATTTTTCTTTGTTTAAAAGCTTTTTCTGCGGGCGTTTCGGTTACGGATGCCGCAGGAAAACTAGCTCTCGATATTTCGTGGGATCCGCTTTCTCAAGAACTTATTTTTATAAAAAATAACTCTCAGGTAAGCTGTAAAATAGGGGAAAGTCTTATAATTTTTGACGATAAAAAAGCCGATTTTACTCCTCCGCCGTATCAAAAAGACGGGCTTACCTTTATAAGTGCTGAAATGTATAAAAAGCTTGAAACTTTTTTTGCCGTACCTCAAAAAGAAACAAAGTATAGGGTAGGGGTGATATTGATAGATCCGGGGCATGGAGGGAAGGATCCCGGCTGTGTCGGCTCCTATACTGAAAATAAAAAAACGATAATACTCAATGAAAAAACGGTGGCTCTAAAGGTCAGTTTGGAGCTGTACAATATGCTCAAAAAAGCCTATCCCGATAAAAAAATCCTTTTAACCAGAGATAAGGATTTCTATCCAACCCTTGAAGACAGGGTAAAAATGGCAAATTCCGTAAAATTGAAAAAAAATGAAAGCATTCTCTATGTTTCCGTTCACGTAAATGCCTCCCTTAATTCCAAAGCTGCCGGTTTTGAAGTATGGTATCTGCCTCCCGAATACAGGCGTGAAGTAGTCGATAAAAAAACCGTGCCGAAAGAAATTCATTCCATATTGAATTCGATGATGGAAGAAGAATTTACGATGGAAAGTATTTTAATGGCGCAAAATATTTTGGACGGTTTAGATGCTCAAATAGGAAAGAAAAGTCCAAATAGGGGAATTCGGGCAAATCAATGGTTTGTTGTCCGTAACGTCAAAATGCCCAGTGTTTTGATAGAATTAGGTTTTATAAGCAATAAAACAGAAATTAAACTTTTAAATTCTCCCGACTACTTGAAAAAATGCTCCTTGGGCATATATAATGGACTATCTGCTTTTATAAGCAATTTTGAAACTAATTGATTTTGGGGTATGTAATGAATTACATAAAAACAAAGATTTTTGCGGCTTCTTTATTGGCCTCTATAATAATAGTTATACTTTTTACATCTGTTTTTAATAAAAAATATGATAGATATGTGCTTTTTTTTAAGAATTCCATTACAGGTAAGATAGATACCGAAATTCGCTATGTTCCGGTACAAAATATAATGGAACCTGAGGCTGCTTTTTTTGAAGAATTAATGCTGGGGCCTGTTAATCATTATTGTTATTCCTTTATTCCTGCAGGTTCGAAAATTTTATCCTGTTTTGTAAAGGGTGGTGTTTTATATGCCGATTTACCTATGGTGTTTGTTGCAGAAATAAAACAAGAATTTGATTCCGATCAAATCAAGCAACTTTTACAAAAAAATATATTTACCAATTGTAAAGCCTTAAAATCAGCTCATATCTTCGTTGAAGGTGTTGAGATTTACGAATTATTACAAAAATAACACTAAAAATCAAAAAAAAGTGTTGACAAAATTGAATTATTGCGTATACTTATAGTATACAGGGCATAAATTAAGTGCATAAAAGGAGTTTTTGAATGAAAAAAACATTTATACTTGTGGCTATGGCATTCCTTTTAATGGGTGCCGTTGCGGTTGCTGAGGAAGCGATTATTGTTGATTTCGCGCTGTTGAATGCAGATATCATCGCAGATCCTAATGGTAAGATGACACAAAACAGAAGAACTGTTCTTGATTACGGTAAAGTAGCCGGTGCCTCTTACACAGATCAACAAAAAGCTTTGATGAGAACATCTTTGGCTCTTGAACAGTGGGAAGTTGAATTGAATTCTTCCGCTCAGAATCCTCTTTCTGTTGCTACTTCGACGATTAAGGAAGCTGAAGTAAGAGCTGAAGGAGAGAAATTTGCCGGTCAAAAGTTGATGGGTGTGCGAATCTTGTTCCCCGAATGGACAAACAATGCTAATGCAAAAATTAAACCCGGATTTTTAATTCCTGCTTACGAAAAAATGGCTCAGGTTGATGATCAGGGTAACTTGCAGGAACCCACTGCAGAAGACAAGGCTTCCGGTAAATCAAGATTTGAAGACGGATACGGTATTGTGCGAAATACAGGCGTTATCAAATCAATTGCTGTAAATACCTATGGTATGAACTTTCCCCATGGTCTTTATGTTCTTCTTAGAGATCAGAACAATGTAGTTAAACGATACTTCATGGGTTATCTCTTGTTTGACGGCTGGAGAGAAATGATATGGAGTAATCCTTCATACATTGCGAACGTAAAGTCTAGGGAATTAAGGCTTTATCCTGTTTACCCTACAGCTCTTCCTCATGTAGCTTTTGAAGGTTTCTTAATTACTCGTGATGCCGCTCATGACGGCGGAGATGCTGTTGCATACTTCAAAGATGTTAAAATCATCTATGACAAAGCTGTTTTGACAACTGTACGAGACTTTGCAGATGAAGATATCTGGGGTATTCAGACAGAAAGAGAAATGAAGAGAAAGAAGATTGAGGTTGAGAAATTTGGACACACTCAGGTCTTACGATTCCTTGAACAGGAAAAGATGGCCACAGAAGAAGGCTTCACACCTTCAGAAGGTTCCGAAAAGAACACACAATAAGTCTTAACACTTTAAAATAAAGCGGTCGAGTCCGGCTCGGCCGCTTTTGTTTGATGATGTCCCTGTTATCCATGATGTTACCAGAATATGTTGTCTGAAGACTTGTCTTGGCTCCCTAAAAAAGAAAAATTAAGGGAGATGTATACTTCTTATGAGCCTCATTTAAATATTTTAATAGTACGTATAGAAGAATTTTTGCGTTCCATAGTAAAAATAGCTTCTGCACCCGCATATAAAACGAGAGTAAAAAGTTTTAATAGCTATTATTTGAAGCTTTTAAAATTTCCGCCTAAAAACGATACGGCAGATTTACCTGTTCTTACCGATATTTTGGGAGTACGGATAATATGCCCGTTTTTACAAGACATAAATGAAGTTGAGACGATTCTGCTAAAGAATTTTACGGTAATAGAAGTAGAGCGTAAGGGGTCTGAAAGAACGTTTAGAGAGTTCGGGTACGAATCAGTACATTTTTTAATTGAAATACCTGAGGAATTTAGAGTAGGTCTTGTTTTACCTAAAAATTTGATTTTTGAGATACAGCTTCGGACTATTCTTCAAGATGCTTGGGCTGAGGTTGAGCATGAGCTGATATATAAATCGGAGTTTTCTCCATTTGATCAACCTTTAAAAAGAAAGCTTGCTTCGATAAATGCAAGTTTGAGTTTGGCTGATATTAT
Source organism: uncultured Treponema sp. (assembly GCA_905372345.1). Classification (GTDB taxonomy): domain Bacteria; phylum Spirochaetota; class Spirochaetia; order Treponematales; family Treponemataceae; genus Treponema_B. The sequence continues at coordinate 10,776 of CAJPPE010000017.1, forward strand.
TTTTCAAGAAATTCGTGATTATCAAAATAAACTTAATACTGAGCTTGATAAAAGACGATTTGAGTTTTATTCTATGGCTGATGAACATACTGCAATGGTTTTACCTGAAACCAATATTGTTCAGCATGATAATACAAATCATGAAGAAGAAGTAAAACTTGTTGAAACTATAGATGATTTGATTTTATCTGCAATTGAAGCTCATAATCAAAATCTTTTTGATAAGGCCGAAAAAATTTATACAAAAATAATTGAACAAAATCCTAACGATATAGTTTTGTCGGTTGTATTTAAACACAGAGGTATGGCTTATTTTGCTCAAGCTAACTATGAAGCAGCCTATACCGATTTTGTTCAGAGTTGTAAGTATAATCCCGCAAATTTCCGTTCTTTTTATTATGTGGGAATTGCGTTAACACTTTTAAACCGAGATGACGAAGCTATTGAATACTTTACAAAATCGCTTGAAATAAATAAATTTCAAGCCCATGTTTATTTTAGGCGTGCTTTGTCCTATTTTAAACTAGCCTTATATCCTGAAGCTGCCAAGGATTTGGATTCTGCCTCAGATCTTGGTTTAGCTGAAGAAGATGCAAAAAAATTGCGTATAGCTATTGCAAAAAAAATTGATATGGTGTAATCTAAGCGGCTGTATTATGTCATATACAATAACTATAGTTTTAAATTAATTACGGAGGTACCTTAAATGAAAAATCGATCTGCGATTAAAAGACATAACCAGAGTGAAGTCCGCCGAATGCGAAACCGCTCTGCAAAAAGTGAAGTACGTACAACAGCTAGAAAGTATACTGAGGCTGTTCATGCAGCTAATGCGGAAAGTGCCGCAGCATTACTTCGCGAGCTCTCCAGTCAGCTTGATTCTGCTGCCAGAAAAGGAATTTTAACAAAAAATTCGGCAGCCCGCAAAAAGTCAAGAATGCAGCTTTTGTACAACGCTTCATTTGCAGCAAAATAAGAATGAAGGAAGACCGCAAAACCTATTTTGGGAATTGCGGTATTTTTTTATAGTTTATACAATTTTGTACTTTACCTAATAATGAAAGAAAAACAGTCAAAAGTCGACATAATAGATTCCGTTTATCGAAACAATCCTCAATACCAGCTTAAGCAGATTAATTCCATAGCTAATCTGTTTTTAGATGAGCTTTCTGTACTTTTGCAGAAAGGAATCCCTGTGGAGATACGAGGCCTCGGTTCTTTTGATTTTACTGTGTTGCATGGACGAAAAAATGCCCGTAATCCTAAGACCGGAGAAACCGTTTTAACTGCTGACAGATGCAAAATAAGATTTAAACCTGGAAAAGAACTAAAAGAAGCTTTGAATAAAATAAATGTAAAAGAGTTTTCCGATAATGAAAAATAAGTTTATGTTTTTTTCCTTAAACCTTTTGCTTGCTGTTTTGGGTGCCGTTCTTTTTGCTTTATCTCATCCTAATTATTTAAATCTAAACGGTTTCCCTTTTTTGGCCTATGCGGCTCTTCTTCCTTTTTTTTTATTACTTAAAAGGACTAAGCTAAAGTTTTCATTTTTATGGGGAGCTTTTTCGGGGTGCTTTTCATATTTTTTATTTAATTTTTGGATTATATTTTTCCATCCTCTTGCTATTTATATAATAATTGGAAAATATTGTATTATTTATTCGCTTCTATTTTTTGTTTTAAAAATAATAGATTCTTATGTT
>CAJPPE010000018.1 GCA_905372345.1 uncultured Treponema sp.
AAAATTCAAAATATGAGAACAAGGTTAAGGGCAGGAGAAGAGCTTGGACTTACAAGCTAGGCAAGGTAGCGACTTAAAGCATTTTCCAAGATGGTATCTTTTGTCGCTCCGGTCATTCGGGCTGCCTGTACAATTCCTTATACAGTTTATTTGTCATGGTCATTGTAGGCATAGTATACCTCCTATTTTGTATTATATCACAGATTAAATGACTTTAAAAGGGAGCGATGTAAATATTTACTTGTTGTTAATACGCTTGAAATCTGTATAGAATAAATTCTTTTTTTGTGTTAAAATCACGGAATTAGAGTATCAAACTATGCAAAATTTAAAAAGACTTTTATCGTATGCGAGCGGGCAAAGCCGGCTTTATCTGCTTGCCCTTATTTTTACGCTTTTTTCGCAAGTGATTGTTGCCATGCAGCCCCAGCTAATCCGGATTACAATAGACTCGGTAATAGGCGGAGCTCCCCTGCCGAAAGGTTTAATATCTCGGCTTGTTGCCTTGTTTAAGAATTACTTAAACGGAACAAGCGGTCTTATTGTGATGGCCTCCTTGGTAGTTGCTTTTTCACTTATAAGGGGCATCTTTACATTCGGCAGAATAAACATAGCCAGTATTGCAACCGAGCGCTCAATAAAGACTCTTAGAAACAGGCTTTACAATCACATTCAGCTTCTTCCTTATTCTTATCATTCAAAGGCAGAAACAGGAAATTTGATTCAGCGATGTACTTCTGATGTTGAAACCATCCGCTTGGCCCTGTATTCTCAGATAATGGACACTATAAGTGCCGTGTTTTTAATAATTTATACTATTTACCTGATGGCTCAATTAAACACAAGTCTGATGCTTATCTCTTTTTGCATTATGCCTTTAACATTCTTTTCATCAGCTATATTTTTTAAAAGAATTCAAAGTCAATTTAAAAAGGCAACAGAGTATGAAGCCTCAATGACTACTGCAATACAGGAAAATTTAACCGGCATAAGAGTCGTAAAGGCTTTTACCCGCCATCAATACGAAATAGAAAAATTTATTAAACGAAGCGAAAGATACCGCAATCAGAATTTAAGGATCAACAACAGCTTTGCCGCCTTTTGGGCTTTTTCCGATTCTCTTTCGATTGCACAAGTTTTTGGGATAATCCTTTACGGAAGCCTTCTGGCCTACCGCAATGAGATAACGGCGGGCGATTTGGTGGCCTTTATTTCTTATACGGGAATGTTAATATGGCCTGTCCGCCGTTTAGGCCGAATAATAAGCAATATCGGTAAATCATTTGTTTCTGCAAACCGTATTGAGGCTATTTTAAATGAAAAGGCTGAAGATATTTTTCCGACAAACGAAAAACCAAAAATTACCGGAAACATAGTTTTTGATTCCGTTTCGTTTTCTTATCCCGAAACGCAAAATCAAAAGATACTCGACAACGTTTCTTTTAGCATTAAAAGCGGACAGACCCTTGCAATCTTAGGGCCTACAGGTTCGGGAAAAAGCTCCCTTGTACATTTACTTGCCCGTCTTTATGAATATGATTCCGGTTCCATCAAAATGGACGGAAAAGAATTAAACACAATAGACAAGGGCTGGATAAGGTCGCAGGTAGGGCTTATTTTGCAGGAGCCCTTTTTATACGCCAGAACAATTATGGAAAACATCAAATTAGCAGTCCCTGATATTTCGGACTCTTCGGCCCGTCACTTCTCAAAAGTTGCTTTTTTAGACGAAGAAATAAGTAAGTTTGAAAAAGGCTATGAAACCTTGGTCGGCGAGCGCGGCGTATCTTTATCGGGAGGCCAAAAACAAAGGCTCGCAATAGCCAGAACTCTCATCAAAAATTCTCCCGTTATTATTTTTGATGACTCCCTTTCGGCCGTCGACACCCAAACGGATATCAGCATTCGTTCCGCTCTAAAAGAAGAAAAGGGAAACAAAACAATGATTATAATTTCGCATAGAATTTCAACTATTTGCGATGCGGATAATATAATCGTTTTAGAAAACGGAAAGATAAGCCAAGAGGGAACTCATGAGCAGTTGATAGCCCAAAAAGGTTTATACAAGAGAATTTACGATATTCAAAGTGCTGTAGTACAGTAATACTTCAAATTATGCAGTAAATAAACTAGCGCATAAAGGAAATAAAATTATGGAAGATTTTGATATAGATAAAGATAACGAAAAATTTAAAAGCGGAGTCTGGAAGAAGGTTCTAAAAGAATTCGGTTATTTTAAGGAGCTCTTGATTCCTGGGATTCTTTTGGGCGGTCTGACAGGGGCATTGGATGTAGTAGAGCCTAAGATGACTAAATATGTCCTAGACACATTTGTAAAGGGGCGGGATTTAAGCAATTTTAATGCATCAATCATTTTTACGGGAGTGTTCTTGCTGATTACTGCAGCCTCTACCTTTTTCTACATAAGATTTGTAGGCCATTTGGAAATAAAAATGTGCCACCGCCTGAGAACAAAGTGTTTTACAAAATTGCAGACCCTTTCTATTTCTTTTTATGATAAAAATGCCGTCGGCTGGCTTATGTCAAGGATGTCCTCCGATATAAATAAATTATCCGGTATTGTTGCATGGGGTGCAACCGACCTCTTTTGGGGTTTTTGTATGATGATTACTGTAATAATCGCTATGCTTGGAGACAGCCCTAGGCTTGCCCTTATAGGCTTACTGACCCTTCCCGTAATTGTGGTTTTCAGTATTTATCTGCGGGGTAAAATCTTAAAAGCCCAAAGACGGGTGCGCAAAATAAATTCTCAATTGACAGCCTCCTACAATGAAGATATTCAGGGTGCTAAGACTACTAAGACCTTGGTTCGTGAAGAACTTAACGCAAAAGAATTCTTATCTAAAACCGAGGAGATGAAAACCGCCTCTATTAGAGGTATCTTAATTTCTTCTGTTCTTATGCCGACCGTTCAATTAATCGGCGCTGTCGGAACGGGTTTAATGGTAATTTACGGAGGAATTTCGGTTGTTTCGGGGGCTATTACGATGGGATTGCTGGTTGCCTTTTTTTCTTATGTTACTCAGTTTAATGCACCCTTGGCTGAAGCCGCCGACCTCTTTGCCGAATTTATTTCGGCTCAGGCAGCAGCTGAACGTATCTTCGGGCTTCTTGAAGAGGAGTCCGAAATTAAGGACAAGGATGAGGTTATAAAAAAATACGGCACAGCTCTTTGTCCCACAGGAGAGCAAATGCCGCCTATTAAGGGTAGTGTAAAATTTGAAAATGTTTCTTTTTGGTACAAGGAGGGAGAACCTGTATTAAGCGGTTTTAACCTCGATGTTGAAGCGGGACAGACTATAGCCTTGGTCGGGGCTACGGGAGCCGGAAAGTCTACCATCGTAAATCTTTTTTGCAGGTTTTATGAGCCCAAAAGCGGCCGCATCCTTGTAGACGGTATAGATTATACGGATATGAGCGAAAGCTGGATTCACGAAAACCTAGGCTATGTGCTTCAGTCTCCACATCTTTTTTCGGGAACAATTGCAGAAAATATCAGGTACGGAAAATTGGATGCAAGCGATGAAGAAATTATCGAAGCTGCAAAGCTGGTAGATGCCCATGATTTTATAGTTAAAATGGAAAAAGGTTATGATACGGAGGTCGGAGAAGGCGGAAGCCTTCTTTCTACAGGACAAAAGCAGCTTGTTTCTTTTGCCCGCACCTTGGTAAGAAACCCTCGCCTCTTTGTTTTGGACGAAGCGACTTCTTCGATAGATACCGAAACCGAACAAAAAATTCAAAGCGCTATTACGACCGTATTGTCGGGACGAACCTCCTTTGTTGTCGCTCACAGGTTATCGACAATCAGAAATGCAGATAAGATAATTGTTGTTGAAGGCGGAAAAATGATTGAGTGCGGTAATCATGAGGAGCTGATGAAGCAAAAAGGTCATTATTATGAGCTTTATACCCATCAATTTATCAGTGAAGAGCAGAGGTCGCTTAACATAAAGAGTTAATAATTATCTTCATTGCTGTTGTCTTTTTAGAATTATAAGTGTATAATAGCCCGAGGAGAAATGGAAAATGCAAAAACTCTACTCAAAAATATTTATCGCAATTTTATGCACGGCTCTTGTTTTAGGCTGCAAGACCACTCCTAAGCCGGTTTCTGATACTCCGTTAGGCCCCGGAAAGATATCCGTTAATTCGGTTACGTGGATGATAGAACGATTGGATTCTTCAATATGGAACGGAACGCTTAAAGGCAACGGAGAGATGTTTATAAGCTTTTTTATTAACTATAAGAATTCATTTAATACGGCTGATATTAAAAAGCTTGTTATAGAATCTCCTATAGATATGTGGGCTTTAAATTCTTCTCAACTTGAAAAGATAACCGAAATAAATGATAAGGATAAAATCGCATCGGTAAAACGCCTGCAATGCGGAGAAGGATCAGGTTCCGTTGCTCTAGGAAAGTGGAAATTTATTATTACTGATGTAAATGGAAATAAGTACGAGCAGGTGTTGGACATAACCGGTTTTGAAAAGAAGGCTCAAGATAAGAGCGGTGAAGCCAAGGCTGAAGAAGGAAATCTGACCTCTGCTGAAACTGAACTGAAAGGTATAAAAATGCTTGTTCCTCAATCTTCATCAAAAAATGAGATAGCCGCTCTTTCAATGCCTGTAATCAAGTCAGTTTCAAAGGATCCCAATTCGATAGAAATTTTCTTTTCGGTAAATGATGAACGCGTAAAAAACGGCTACTTTTGGTTTGATGTGCTGGGAGAAAAATACTATAAGGACTCCGGTTCTATGATAGATGCTTCGGGAAATCCCGTAAACGGATGCAGGGCTTTTTCAAAAGACGGAAAGGAATGCCGCTATATTCTGCGGAAGGATGATTCCAATTCCGATTGGTTTGATAAGATAACCGCCTGTTTCTTTGTTGTATCCGATACAAACAGGGTATCTTCTCCTTGGGAAGAGAGAAACAGAACAGTAAGTGCTAAGGCTGAAGTTAAATAAATTAGGATAATTAAAAGAATTTTTTATGGTCTTCTGCAGCTCTTACAAGGCCGTCCACCAGTCCCGGTTCCATGCTGGAATGTCCTCCGAATAAGACAATGTTCAAATTAGATTTGGGTAATTTTTTATGCAGTTTATAAGCGGAGAAGGGCGGACAGTCCATATCGTATCTTCCTTGCACGATAGTGCAGGGGAGGTCTTTAATCTTATCGCAGTTGTTTAGGATGTAATTATCATCTTTAAAAAAGCACTTGTGCAAAAAGTAATGACATTCAGCCTTGGCCATAGCAAGAGCTTCTTCATCACTCATATCATAGACAGCTGGAAATAGACGCACGAGGGCCGATTCCCAACGGCTCCACTTATGGGCAGCTTCAAGCGAAAGTTTTTTATCTTCTCCAAAAAGTCGTTTTGAATAAGCTATTACCAAGGAGCTCCTTTCTTCCAGCGGAATAAAATTTTGGTAGGCTTCAAAATCTTCAGGGAAGAATTTGGAAGCTCCGCCTTCTTCGTAAATCCAGTCTATTTCTTCTTGCGTTCCTAAAAAGATTCCTCGTAGGATTATAGATACAACCTTATCGGGGTGGGCGATTGCATATATTAAGGCAAGGGTGCTTCCCCAGCTTCCACCGAAGACCATCCATTTTTTAATACTTAGATGTTCCCGTAGTTTTTCTATATCTTCAACCAGATTTTCCGATTTGTTTTCTTTCATCTCGCAAGGAGGTAAACTTTTTCCCGCACCCCTCTGATCAAATAAAACTATTCGGTAAAATTCGGGATCAAAATACTGGCTTGCAACCGGAATACATCCGCCTCCGGGGCCTCCGTGTAAAAAAACTACGGGCTTTCCATTAGGATTGCCGTATTGGGCATAATAAATACTGTGAATATCGGAAACTTTTAAAAAGCCTTCATCAAAAAGCGGTGTTTTTTCATATAAAATTTTCATAGATTACCTCTTATACTAAAACCTATGATAGCTTTTTTGTTGCGGAATTTCAAGATATCATATGATTATATATTTTTTCTGCCTTGACAGGCTATTCATATATCTGTAAAATCGTATGTTAGTTAGAGTTAAATCACAGGAGGAATATCTATGAGAAAAAAAATGAAGTTGTTTGCTGTTTTAATGTTTGTTATTGCAGGATTCCAATTATGGGCAGGCGGAAGCCGTGAAAAGTCGGGAACCGGGACTTTTGCCGAAGTTACCGACCATCGGGGACGGCAGGTTATAATCCAAAAAAAGCCCGAGCGTATAGTCGCTCCTTTTTATATTTTGAGTAATACGGCTCTTGCAATCGGTTGTAGAGATATAATCGTTTCAGGTGACGGCGGGAAGAGCGGAGTAAGACCCTTTATAAAAGAATTCGCTCCCGAATTGGCTGAAAAACCCGCTTGCGGTTCTGCAAAGAGTTTAAACCTTGAAGCCCTTGCTTCGGTAAATCCCGATCTTATCCTTGTTCCGTTTAAGGCTGCTGATCAATTGCCTCAAATAGAAGCTCTCGGAGTTCCGGCCTTGGTTGTTGAACCTGAGACTATGGAAAACTTTTTCAGCTATGTAAAAATGTTGGGAAAAGCAGCCGGTAAAAATAAAGAAGCCGATAAACTTCTTAAATTTTATAATGAGATTTTAAGTGATGTGGCAGGTTTTATAAAAGGTGAAGCCCCTGTTTCAGTTTATATGAACAGCCGCTCCGATGCCTTAAATGCACTAAGCCCTAAAATGTTTCAAGCGGAGCTTATCAAGGCTGCAGGCGGCCGATTGGTTACGGACGATATAAAGGACACATATTGGACAAAGGTTTCTCTTGAGCAAGTACATAAATATGCTCCTCAAGTTATTGTTATGGCTGCTGGCACAAAAAAATCGGGAGACCTGTCTTCTAAAAAAGAGTGGAAGGGTATTCCTGCGGTAGACACAGGAAAAATTTATACCTTTCCGTCATCGGTAGATGAGTGGGATTCTCCTATTCCCGGTTCATGCTTAGGTATTATTTGGCTCGCAGATAAATTGCATCCTGGTAAGATACCTGAAGGCTATCTTGAAACAAAAGTAAAAGTATTTTATAAGGAATTTTTCGGCAAAGAAAAAGACATAAAATCCTTGAATGTAGAGTGAAACAAAACTATAAAATATTTTTAGTTATTATTCCCGTCATTGCGGTATTCTTTTCGCTTAGTTGGGGAAGGTATTTTATTCCATTTTCGGAAATATTTAAAATACTTATCCCTCTAGGCGGAGAATATTCTAATTCAGCTTATAATGTTTTTATAAATATAAGGCTTCCCAGAACTTTATTTGTATTTATTGCAGGGGGCGTTTTAGCTTTAAGCGGTACAAGTTTACAAAGCCTTTTTAGGAATCCTCTTGCTTCTCCCGATATTATAGGTGTTTCTTCCGGCGCTTCTCTTGGGGCAGCTCTTGCAATAGTTATTTTTCATGCAAGTCCTTTTATTGTGCAAACATTTGCTTTTGCAGGGGGAATAATTGCAGTTATCTTAGTCTTACAAATTTCTCATATAGGAGGGGAACATTCTCTTATAAGGCTTATCCTTGCAGGTATTATCATAAATGCAATAGCCGGTTCTTGTGTTTCGATTATTAAATATACTGCCGACCCGATGAATGAGTTACCCTCTCTTGAGTTTTGGCTGATGGGCTGTTTTAATATTATTACATGGCGGAATTTTATCGTATTTTTGCCGATTGTGTTTTTGGGAGGAGGCTTTATTTTTTTATACCGCAGGCAATTAAATATTTTGTCCTTGGGAGATGAAGAAGCTGCAAGCCTCGGCGTATCGGTAAAAAAAATGAGGCTGCTTTTTATCGCTTCTTCTACCTTGTTGGTGGCCGTCGTTGTTTCTGCTGCCGGAATAATAAGTTGGATAGGTTTAATTGCTCCTCATATTGTAAGACTTCTTTTTGGAAATAATAACGATAAGCTGGTTCCGTTTTCGTTTATATGCGGGGCATCTCTTTTACTTGTTGCAGATACCTTTGCCCGTTCCATTACAGGAGGAGAAATTCCGATAAGTATTATAACGGCATTTATTGGGGCTGCGGGGCTTGCAAGTTTTATGTCGGCTAAAAAGAAGGTTGGCTATGAATACGGCTTTTGAGCTTAAGGATGTTTTTGCCGAAAGAGGAAAAACTACCGTACTTAAAAACATATCGCAAATTATTCCGCAAGATAAAATTATAAGTTTGATAGGTGCGAACGGTGCAGGTAAAACTACTCTTTTAAGATTATTGGCCGGTTTGGAAAAACCTGTAAGCGGGACACTGTCGGTATTGCAAAAAGATTCAGGCTCATTAACACGGAAAGAATTTTCTCGCTATGTTTCTTATATTCCGCAAGAACATAGGAGTGTCTTTGCTTATACTGTAAAAGACTTTGTAGTTATGGGAAGAAATCCTTATCAATCGGAAATAAAGGCTCCTTCAAAAGAAGATTGGGAATTTACGGATTATGTGCTCGAAAAATTGAGATTAAAAGATTTTGCCGAGCGTCCTTATACTCAATTAAGTTCGGGTGAAGCCCGTCTAATTTTGCTTGCACGCGGTCTTGTTCAAAATGCTCCTATCATGCTTTTAGATGAACCTACCTCAAATCTTGATTTTTATAATGAGCATAAACTCATGGAAATTATATGCAAGCTGTGTAAAGAAGAAAAAAAGAGCATAATAGTTTCTATTCATAATCCGGCTCTTGCAATTCAATATTCAGATACTGTTTATTGTATTCATCAAAACACAATCTTTGAAACGGTAGAAAAATCCGATAATTCTTTTGACAAAAAAATAATCGAGCTTCTTAATCTTATTTATAAAAAAGATGAGGCTTCACAAATTCATTTAAAATATGTTGATGATAAACCCTTTGTTTATATCAAGCCTCATTTTTGAGATAATTTTGTAAGTTCTTCAACAATTCTTTCGGGTGTTGCAGGGTAGTCGGTTATGTTTGTTCCCAATGCATGATTTATTGCATTAAGAACAGCAGGGGCCGGTGCTACCGCCGAAATTTCACCTACGCTTTTTAAGCCGTAGGGAGCCTTTTCGTCTTCACTCTCAATAAGAAGCGTTTTTATATATGGCATATCTTGCGAATTTAAAACATGATATTTTGAAAGAGTGCTGTTTTTGATATAGCCTTCCTTATCTCTGATAATTTCTTCGGAAAGAGCCATGCCTAAAATAAATTGGCAGCCGCCGTGAATTTGGCCTTCTGCCAGCAAGGGGTTAATGGCTTTCCCTATGTCATGAATTGCAAGTAAATCCGTTATTTCTACAAGCCCCGTTTTTTTGTCGACCTTAACTTCGGCAAAGCAGGCCGCAAAGGCTGCGGGGTTTGTTTTTTGTTCGTGGTGAACATAAACGGAAGTTTGATCCGAAAGCTTTTTTTCTCTCATTGTAGCTATTTCGCCGTAAGTGTAGGTTTTAGACGAGTTTTTGATTTTTATGATACCCGAATCCGTGTACATATCTTCAAGCGGTATATTTTCTACCTTGTTAAGCGTATCAAAAAGTTTTGTTTTTAAAAGTTCGCCGGCTTCAATGAGTGCTCCGCCTGCAACAAAGGTTACTCTGCTTGCCTGTGTACCTGCTGCGTCATAAGGTGTTATTGCCGTATCCGCTTCGGGTATTGTAATTGCGGATGGGTCAATGTCAAGGGCTTCCGCCGCTATAAGGCGTAAAGAGTCAATGGTTCCGCAGCCCTGTTCGTGTACTGCAATTTTTACAAATACGGAACCGTCGGGGTTTAATATCATTTCGGTATTTATAAAATCGGGGAAGGCACCCAGATAGCCGTTTCCGTGCGTGGCACAGGCGACCCCTACTCCGTAGGCATAGCGTTCGGTGTTTTGTTTATGGATGTTATTGTATTTATTTTTCCAGTCGAAAGTTTCCATTCCTTTAATGATACATTCTTTGACGGCAGCCTTTCCTAAATTGGGACCGCCTACGGGATCGTCATCATAAGGGTCAACCAAATTTTTAAGACGGAATTCGCAAGGGTCTATTCCTAATTTTTTTGCGGCATTTGTTATATTAATTTCGGAAACGGCATGGGACTGAGGGCCTCCGTAAGCACGGCAAGCTCCTCCGGGGATTCCGTTTGTATAATAAGCCCTGCCGTGAAATTCCTGATTATAAATTTTATAAAGCCTAAAAAGTTTTTTTGCATAGGCATTCGTTATGCTTGTGTTATTTGTATCGTAGGCTCCGCCGTCGATTAGGGTTTCAACCTTTCTGCCTAATATGGTTCCGTCTTTTTTTACAGCGGTTCTGATTTTTACCTGAGTAGGATTCCGTGAAAATGTTCCTATTATGCTTTGTTCCCTGTCCATGTAAACAAGCACGGGGCATTTACAAATCCATGCTGCAGCACCTGCAGTAAATTCCAAAAGGGGCTGCTGCTTTCCTCCAAAGGAGCCGCCCATGTTAGTCTTAATTACCCTTACCTTAGAATAAGGAATTTGTAAAATGCGGGCCATGTGCATTTGCACTGCAAAAACGATTTGTCCCGGGCTGTGTATTATTAAATTTCCGAAGTCGTCAAATTCGGCTAAGGAGATGTGAGGTTCTATTGCAAGGTGATGGGTACGCGGAGTGGAGCCCGTATCTTCTATTATGTAATCGGCTTCCGCTTCCGCTTTTTCAAAATCTCCGCATGCTATTTTTTTTTCATAAGCAAGGTTGGTTTCTCTTTTAAGGATTACCTTATCTTGAGCGGCTTCTTCAATGCTTGTTACAATCGGTAATTCCTTATAGTGTACGGTTACTTTTTTTATGGCTTCTTCAACAGCTCTTTTTGTTTCTCCCAAAACAAGGGCAATTCTGTCGCCTACAAAACGAGCCTTATCATTTAAAATATATTCATCACGGTGTGCTGCTATTCCTGTAAACCATTCCATACAGTTATAGGGAACTTTTGGAATATCTTTGTAAGTAAGAATTCGGTAAATTCCTTTTACCTTTAATGCTTCATCAAAATCAAAACTTATTTCTGCGTGAGGTTTTTCGCTCAGTATTAGTTTACCGTAAAGCATGTTATATCTTTTTATGTCTGCTAAAAATTTTGTTGCCCCTATTACTCTTTCAAGGCTGTCTTCCCGTTGGAATCTTTTACCGATGTATTTATATTTATTCATAATAAACCTCAATCTTCTTTTAAGTTTTTAATTAGGTCTTCAATTAATCCTTCGACCGCCGTTCTTTTATAAAATCTTGAAGAGCGTGTAGGAATTGCATTTTCTATTTCGTTATGTGCAATATTTTGTAATTCTTGAAGATTGATACTTGAAATATTTTTACCTTCAAGATAGGTTTCAATATTAACGGCTTTTACAGGCTTTATTCCTACAGCTCCTAAGTAGGATCTTACATTTGTCAGAGCCCCATCATCGGGTATGTATTCTACAGCACAGCTTACCTTAGAAATTGTAACGGCTTTCCTTGCTCCTACTTTTTTAAATGCACTCACTCTATTTTTTTGAGGGATTAGAATTTCGGTAACAACTTCATTTTTGGTAAGAATTGTTTTTTCCCTTCCGATTATAAATTCATTGATAGGTACGATTCTTTCCTCGCCGCTGCAATCAAGAATTTTTACGGCAGAGTCTAAGCAGAACAATGCTAAACTGCAATCTGCAGATTGGGATGCGTTGCAAACATTTCCGCCGATAGTTGCTCTGTTTCTTATAAGGGTAGAGCCTAATTCATAAGCGGCTTGGTATAATGCTTTACATTTTTCTTTTATTATATTATTTTCGCAAAGTTCGGTCATAGTTATGAGCGAGCCTATATGTAAG
>CAJPPE010000019.1 GCA_905372345.1 uncultured Treponema sp.
TATAATTGCAGGTTCCGTTTTTTCTCTTTTTAAGAAAAAAAACACCGATGAGGTTTTAAGGTCTGAAACTCCTTCGGAGATACGCGGAAAAAAGGCTCTTTATTCCGACTTGGGGCGGCTTAGGATTCCTACAGCCGATACCGCGCCCGGAACCCTTGTCGTTTTTCCCGTTTTGGAGTATAATTCTGAGGATAAGGCCTTTGAGGAAGAACTTGTCCAAAAGAAAGAAGATATACGAAAAAGCCTTATTGACTGGTTTTCGCAAAAAACCGTATATGAGCTTTATACCATGCCTGAAAATGAGGTTAAAAAAGAAGTATTGGCCGAGATAAATTCTATTCTAAATTTATCCCGTATAAAACGCATATATTTTAAGGACTTTGTTATTTTGGAATAAGGTTCCTAGAATCATATTTTGGAGGATTAAAATGAGCGGACAACCCGTTGCAGCTGCACAAATTATTATAGCTGTTGTTCCCATAGTCGGTATTGTTATGGCCGGCGTTTTAATTTTTTTCTACTTATTTTGGCGTAACAAGCAGATAATCTGTCAAATTCAAACTAAAACATATACTCCGATAAAATTTAATTTATCGGGCTTTTGTCTTATTTCGGGTATCCTTTTATTGATGATAGGCGGTGTTTTGACCGTTTTGTTTTCGATCATAGACGGAGTGAGCTATGTACTTTTAGGCGGTCTTGTACCCTTAAGCTGCGGTATCGGTCTTTTGCTCTACTATTTTATTTCATCTAAGGCCGGAAAAGGGGAAACTGAAAGATGATTAAATTTTCCAATTTACTCAGAAAAGAATCTCCAGAAGCCGTGCAAGACCGCCTCTTATGTAAGGCCGTCCTTGCGGGGAATACCGAAGCCTTCAGCCTCATTGCTTCAAAGTATCAAAAGCGTGTCTATTCTTTGGGAATGAGCTTTTTTAAAAACCATGATGACTCGGAAGATTTTGTGCAGGACATAATGCTTAAAACTTTTTCGGCCCTGCCTAAATTCCGCGGAGAGTCTTCTTTTTCTACATGGCTTATGAGGATTGCCTATAATTCGGCGATAAACTCGGTTAAGCGTAAAAGAGAATTCGTTTCCGCCTTTGACGATTTTGAAATAAAAACAAACGATTTAACTCCCGAAGAAAGGCAAATTCAAAACTGTGTAAAAAATGCAATCAGGCGGGCAGTAAGCGGCCTCCCCGAAAAATACAGAATATGCATCGACCTTTATTTTTTTTATGATATGCCCTATGCCGATATAGAATCTGTTACGGGCATACCCGTAAATACGATTAAGTCCCATATTTTCCGCTCAAAAAAAATATTAAAAACCGAACTTGAACATCAAGGAATTTACGGACAAGAGGAGCGTTCTGAATATCCCGTTTTATTTAAATTGAATTTGGCCTATGACATGTAATGAAGCTATTAACCGCTATATGATTCTTGATAAGCATGAGGCGGTTCCTTTTGCAGTTACCTTTCATCTTTTGCGGTGTAAAAAATGCCGAAGCCTTGTCCGTGCTCTTACACAGGCTTCTAATCTATATACTTCTTCTTTTCAGACAAAGGCAGATGATGCGCTTACTGAAAAAACAATGGTAAAAATTCATGCTGCAATTCCCGATCTTTTAAGTCTTCAGGCAGAAAAATACCGGCTGCCCAACGTAAGCATTTTGCCTTGGGCCGTTGTAGGCATATTGATGATTGTCGGTCTTGCCTACATACCGTTTACAGAAATAGGTAAATGGGCTGCAGAGAATTTTAAGCTTAGTTTTGTTATTCCTTTTGTCCTTGTTTTTGCAGTATTTGTGAGTGTTTACTCTGCAATTTTCGTTTACCGTAATCTTGATTTTTTTGTGAAGAAATTCGATTTAAAAAAAGAGAAGGCTTAGTGCCAGACTGCCGTAGGATTTATCGTCGCTCCATTTTTGTAAACCGTAAAATGAACATGGGGGCCGGTACTTCTTCCTGTTGTGCCGACGGTTCCTATCTTGGTTTGAGCGGTAACATACTTTCCTCTGGAAGTTAAAATAGTATTCATGTGTCCGTAAAGGGTTTGATAGCCTGAGTGATGCCTTATTATTACATAGTTGCCGTATACATTGCTGTAACCTGTTGCGGCTACGGTTCCCGGAAGGGCTGCGTAGATGGGGGCTCCGAGGTATGTTGCAAGATCTATTCCGTTATGAAAGCTTCTCTTTTTTGTAAAAGGATCCCTCCTCCAGCCGTATCGGGAAGTTATCCTATATCTTCCGTGTATGGGAGACTTAAAAAGGTCGCCATTTATTTCTTGAAGAGTTACCCAGTCCAGTTTTGCATCCGGCAGGAAGATTGCGGCTCCTGCTTTTAGCACATTGTTATCCGAAATGTTATTGACCATGGCTAATTTTTCAAGTGAGATTTTATAGGTGTCGGCCAATTTTTCAGGAGTATCGCCTTTTTTCGGGGTATAAACAATTCCGTCCATAGAAGGGATTTTTAACAGCTGTCCTATTTGGAGGCTCCTTGTGTTTCTAAGTTTGTTTAAACTTATAATAGCGTCTTGACTTACACCATAGCGGGAGGCAATTTCCCCTACCATATCGCCTTTTTTTACCGAATAGACTATGTAGTCGAGAGGGGGGAGTTTTATTTCCGAAATTTCCTTATCAGGTCTAAAAGTCGGCAATCTTGTATCTCCGCCGCCCATTCCGTTATCCGATGCGTTTTGAGCTGCTCCAATAGAATTAAAGCCGTTCAAGGCAAAATAGGCAGTGCCGAGCACTAGGAGAAAAACAATTATACCTGCAAACAAATAGTTAGTTTTTTTCATCTAAACCTGCAAAATTTTTCCGAGTTAATTATCGGCAAAAGAGTTGAATTTATTCACCCCTTTCGAATGAATTATAATAAAAAACACAAAAAAATGCAAGGTAATAGGCAACCTCAAACCATTTAAATTGTCTAAATAATTATGAAAGAAGAAAAAATTAAACGCAGATATTCTATAGGTGAAGAAATTGCAAATGCCGTAACTCACGGAATAGGGGCAGGTCTTTCGGTTGCAGCCCTCGTGCTTTTGATTATAAGGGCAGCACGCTATGCTCCGCCGGAATTGAAGGCCGGCTATGTAGTAGGCTTTACCATTTTCGGAGCTTCCTTAATAATTCTCTATCTTTTTTCGACTCTATACCATGCCCTTCCGCTAAAGGCAAAAAAAGTATTCGGCATATTCGATCACTGTTCAATCTATGTACTGATAGCAGGAACCTACACTGCCTACTGCCTTTCTGCCCTCCACGGAGCTGTCGGCTGGACAATCTTCGGCATTATCTGGGGAATGGCTGTCTTAGGCATAGTTTTATACTCGATATTCGGAAGCCGGGTAAGGGTTCTATCGGTTATTACCTATATCCCCATGGGCTGGCTCATAATCTTTGCCGCAAGGCCCTTAAAAGAACAGCTGCCGCTTTTAAGTTTTAAGTTTTTAATTGTAGGCGGAATTATTTATACTGCCGGTTGTATTTTTTATGCAATGAAGAAAGTAAAATGGGCACACAGCATCTGGCACCTCTTTGTTATAGCCGGAAGCATAATGCACTTTTTTTCGCTTTATTATAGTTTGTAAAAAGAAAAGTGGGCCCAGCTGGACTTGAACCGGCGACCCGCGGATTATGAGTCCGCTGCTCTAACCAACTGAGCTATGGGCCCTTAAAAAGAGTTTTGAGTATATCAAAAACTTAAAAACTTGTCAATCGGTTGATGAAAAATATACGTCCTTGTATATTTTTCATCGCTTATTTGCCGGTTTTCGGTAAAAAATTTGCTTCGTTGTTTACCAAGTTGGGAGATGGTTTGGGGCCGAATTCGCTGACTCCGTATTTATCGAATTTTTCTGCCGGTTCTTTTAAAGGTGCCGAAAAGCCCAAGTCTATGTCAGAAAAAGAAGCACTCATAGAGATAAATTTTTTAGGTTTGGACGGCGAAAGGGCTAAAATTTTATCGGTATAAGCTTCTCCTTCGTATAAGAATTTTTCACATTTTTGTTTTGTTACAAAGAGGTTGCAATCCGCCTTTTCTTCGGCTATTTGAATCTTTGCCGTCGAGGTGTTTAAGCAAAAATCGGCCGCAGTTACAATCCCGCTATTAAAGGTCAGACTGCCGTTTGAAAGTGCAATCAGGCTGTTTTTTAATCGGGAGCCTATAATTTCAGCCTGATTAAAATTCCCTGAAACCGAAAAATGAACGGCCTTTATACCTTCAATTTTTATGGAAGAATGACTTGCAAGAATTCTGCATGATTCAAGTAAAAAATCTTTCGGAACATAGATAAAAAGTTTTCCGCTTGCCGGTTTTATCTCGGTAAACCTTAATTTCTTTTTATGTTCGACTATCGAAAGTTTTGTGCCCGCACTGAGCTCCGCTTTATAGGCTATTGTGTCCCCGTCATAGGCACTTATAAAAATATCGACTTCCGACACGGCAGCTTCTATGTTTACAACCCTCTTTTGAACCCTTGTTAAAGCGTCAAAATCTTGGGCAGATAGGGCAGGGGAGTAAAATAGAAAAAGAGAAAAAAAACATAAACCAAAAAGTCTAACCTTCAATTTTTGCATTTTCGTTCCAATAATAGGAATCGGGATAATTTCTTTTGCCGAAAATTGCCGTACCTACTCTTATTAGGGTTGAGCCTTCTTCGATAGCAACTTCAAGATCTCCTGTCATTCCCATAGAAACAACCTCCATCGAAACATTGGGAATGTTTTTTTCGGTTATTTCTTTTCGAATTTTTTGAAGGAGCTTAAAACAAAGTCTCACCTTATCCATATTATCGGAAAAAAGCCCTATTGTCATAAGGCCTTTTATTTTTAAGCAGGGAAGTTTTGCAATTTTTTCGGTTAGAGCTAGAGCTTCTTCAGGCTTGCATCCGAATTTGCTTTCTTCTTGAGAGGTGTTTACCTGAATTAAAATATCCATGGTCTTCCCCTCGGATTCAAGTCTTTTGCTAAGCTTTTCGGCTAAGTCAAGCCTGTCGACAGACTCAATGCAGTCGGCATATTTTATTACGTCTTTTATCTTATTGGTTTGCAGATGTCCTATAAAATGGGTCTCGTGTTTTACCGATGAAAGAGGCTCATACTTTTCGCATAGCTCTTGAACCTTGTTTTCTCCTATTAAAAGTTCCCCATATTCAAAGGCCTTTAAAATTCTTTCCGGTGTAACGGTCTTTGTTGCCATAAGAAGCCTTACCTCTTTAGGATCCCTTCCGCAGGCCTTACAAGCTTCTTCCATCCGTCTGTGCACTTCTTCCAAATTTATTTTAATATCGTCTTTCATTTTTTCCTCACTCTGACATTCTACCTAAATTTTCTATCTTATTCAATCATGTTGCTAACTCCTTTTGACAAAGATTTATAATGCGGGTATAATCGCATTGTATGAACAAGGCTATATCCGTTTTAAATAAAACTAATCCCATCTCGGCCGAGCAGGCATTGGAGCTTATTCTTGAGGCTTTAAGAGAGCTGGTCGATTACGAGCTTGCCGTTGTTATGGGCTTTGAAGATAAAAATGTTCTAAAGGTAAGAAAGGCCATAGGCCCGCTTTCTTCAAAATTACTGGACGATTTTACGATTAACTTAAATATGCGCAAAGACATCGCCCGAATTTTAGATGAAAGAAAGGCTTTTTTGTTTGACGAAAATATTCCCCATGTCGATACCTATGACGAAATAATGAAGCTGCCCGAAAATCATTCTTGTTTGGTTGCCCCCCTTTACATAGGAGATAAGGCTATCGGAATGATGACCTTGGATCACAGTATGTGTTCCCGCTTTACGCCTGAAATCGTCCGTTTTATATCTACAATTTCAAAACTTATTTCGATTGCTATGGTCCAAACGGATGCATCCCAATCCCTTATTCAAAGAACCGAAAGTCTCCTGCTCGAAAGAAATGTTTTGCTCACCGCTTCGACAAATGTTTTTAAGGATATGGTCGGTTCTTCCCGGGCTTGGACTACGGTTTTAGATTCGATAAAGCTGGTTGCGGCCTCTGATGTTCCGGTTTTAATTTCGGGAGAAACGGGAACGGGAAAAGAGCAGGCAGCCCGCACCATTCACAGGCTTTCCAACAGGGCCGAAAAACCTTTTGTGCCTGTAAACTGTTCTGCCCTTGTGCAGAGCCTTGCCGAAAGTGAAATCTTCGGGCATGAGAAAGGTGCCTTTTCGGGGGCTGCAGCCTTGCGGAAGGGGCGGTTTGAACTTGCCGACGGCGGAACTCTCTTTTTGGACGAGGTGGGGGACTTGCCCTTTGATTTACAGCCCAAACTTTTGCGTGTTCTTCAAGACGGAAAATTCGAGCGTGTCGGCGGGGAAAAGCCCGTTTCTGTGGATGTGCGCATAATAGCCGCAACCAATGTCGATTTGGCCGAGGCTGTTTCGATGGGGCGCTTCCGTGAAGACCTGCTTTACAGGCTGGATGTTTTCCCGCTAAGGCTTCCGCCCTTGAGGGATCGCGATGACGACACGGCCCTTTTAGCCGAACACTTTATTTCGGATATACGCAAACGGAAGGGCTTTGAAAACACGAGCCTTTCGATGGCTGCAATCGAAAAACTTATGTCTATGCCTTGGCATGGAAATGTCCGCGAGCTTAAAAATGTTGTAGAGCGGGCTGCAATTCTTTCGCAAGGCGGAGAAATCCCTGCCGAACACTTGGTGCCGGGAACAAGAGAATTCTACATTTCAAACGCTGCCAAAAAAAAACCCCTAAAGCCTGAGATAAATAAAGATGCCGAAAAAGATAAGGTTTTGCCTGAAGATATTAAACCTTTTGATGAGGCCCAAACCGAGATTATTCAAAAAGCCCTTTCAGCCTCAAACGGAAAAATTTACGGCAAAGACGGAGCGGCCGCTCTTTTAAACCTAAAACCGGGAACCCTTCAAAGCAAGATGAAAAAACTGGGCATAAAGTACTAAAAAAGCCGATTAAGTTATCTTGCCGGTATACAAGACTGCTTAATCGGCTTTTAGCGGGACCGGAGGGACTCGAACCCCCTACCTACTGCTTAGAAGGCAGTTGCTCTATCCTGATGAGCTACGATCCCAAGGTTTTAAGGATCGGGATGGAGGGATTTGAACCCCCGATCTTCTGGTCCCAAACCAGACGCCTTAGCCCCTAGGCTACATCCCGATGCGAGTGAACATAATACGCAAAACAGGAATGAATGTCAAGGCCTTGGGGCAAAGGTTTTTATAATTTGATTTTTAATCCAAGTTTTAAGCCTATTGATTTTGTTAAATCAGGCATTAAACTGGAGTTGATATTTGTTGTTCTGCTGGAGTTACCGTTTTTTATTGATTCCCTTCCTGATACTGGTTTATAATATATTAGCGAAGCTCCGGCATACATTCCGAATTTTCTTGTGAACATAAAAGAAGCCGTAAAATTTATTCCTCCGCCTATATTAAAGTAACTCTCGGTTACGTTAGAGTTATTTTTTGTGTAGTTAAAAGCTGATCCTCCGAATGCAAAAGCTCCGCCTAACAAAAGTTCAAAACCTTTTCCGGGTTTAAATATATAGCCTACCCCAAGCATTGTATCGTTTACAAATGTATGGTTAAAGGTAAAGGTAGTGTTTGCAAAAACAGCCCAGTTTTTAGGAAGAGGGTAGGAAATACCTATATTGACACCACCTAAGCTTTTTGATCTTATTCCGTGATGTTTAAAACCGTCATAAGCATAATTTTTTCCAATGTTGTGCAGTTGGTGGTTATTATAAGCTGCTCCGACTTCCAAATTTATACCGGTCGATTTTGCTGTCAGCATACCTGTAAAAACCAACGCAAAAACAAGACAAACAAAAAATAGTTTTTTGTTCATAAAATTCCTCCAAATGAGTAAAATTGTATTATAAATACTTATATTGTATTCGAGTATCCGATAATTCTCAAAAATTGTCAAGCTGTCAGTTAAATGTATCGTTAAATTTTAGTCCTTGACAGAATTTAAAATAAAAAGTACAATTTTGCCATGTTAGACTATAAATTTATTAAAGAAAATGTTGAAGCCGTAAAACAAAATATCAAAAACCGGAATATGAATGCTGATGCCGATAAGGCCGTAGAACTATATGATAAGCGTACTGCCCTTGTTACTTCTTTGCAGAACCTGCAAAAAGATCGAAACGATAACTCCCAGTCAATGAAGCAAAAATTAAGTCCCGAAGAAAGACAAAAATTAGTCGATCAAGGAAAGGCTATAAAAGAAAAAATCGCCCAAGTTGAAGCCGATCTTGCTGAAGCCGAAAAAGCCCTGCATGAGGCCGTAAGTAAAATTCCGAATATGGCCCATCCCGAAGCCCCGGTCGGCAAAGAAGATTCCGACAATTTGGAAGTTAAACGCTCTGGAACTGTGCCTAAGTTTGACTTTGAACCCAAGGATCATGTTCAGTTGGGTCAAGATTTGGATCTTATCGACTTTGAAGCCGGCACAAAGGTTTCGGGTGTTAAATTCTATTTTTTAAAAAACGAAGCCGTATTTTTGGAGCAAGCTCTTACGATGTACGGTCTTAATATATTGAGAAAACACGGGTTTAAACCCTTTATCACGCCTGACCTTGCAAAAGAAGAAATATTATACGGTATCGGTTTTAATCCTCGCGGCGAAGAATCAAACGTATATTCTCTTGAAGGTGAGGGAACTTGTTTGGTTGCAACTGCCGAGATTACTCTGGGCGGCTATCACTCGGATGAAATTATCAAAAAAGAAAGCTTGCCCTTAAAATACTGCGGTATTTCTCATTGCTTTAGGCGTGAAGCTGGTGCCGCCGGACAGTTTTCAAAGGGTCTTTACCGGGTTCATCAGTTTTCAAAACTCGAAATGTTTGTTTATTGTATACCTGAAGAATCGGACGCCCTCCATGAAGAACTCCGTTTAATTGAAGAAGAAATCTTCAATGGTTTGGGAATTCCTTTTAGGGTTGTCGATACCTGCACAGGCGACTTAGGTGCTCCTGCCTACCGAAAGTGGGACTTGGAAGCATGGATGCCCGGAAGAAACGGAGGCGAATGGGGCGAGGTTACCTCTACTTCAAACTGTACCGATTATCAGGCACGCCGCTTAAATATACGCTACAAGGACGATGACGGTAAAAACAAATTCCTTCATACCTTAAACGGAACTGCGTTGGCAATGTCCAGGGCTATGATAGCTGTTTTAGAAAATTATCAGCAGGCTGACGGTTCCGTTAAGATACCGGAAGCTCTTGTTCCCTATTGCGGGTTTGATAAAATCGGTTAAAACGGTGCAAGTCCCAGCCGCTTAAAATAAACGGCAGATAAACTTTTTGATAGTTTTTAGATATTAGGTTTGTATAAAAAAAGGCCGGAGCATTGTCCGGCTTTTTTTTATGTTTTTGATGTAAGCTCCGAAATATCTTTTTTCCATTGGTAGAGCTTATTTTTATCTTCCCATTCAATTAGTTTTATGATTTTAAAGTTTTTACGAATTTTAGGATTTTCAAAATAGGCAACAGCAAAGTTTCCGTTTCCTATGTAAATGATTTCTTCGCCTTCTTTTAATTCTTCCGCTTTTTTTAAAAATTCGATAACGCAATCAAAGTGCACGGGCAGGCCGCTTTCCTTATCGGCAATAGCCGAGCTTAAGTCCTGTATAATTTCGCCGCATTTTGTGCATTTGAATTCGGGATATTCTATTTTTTTAAAAGCCGGTTCTCTATTTTGATTATAAATGCTTTTGTTTTTTTTGATTTGACCGTCAAACGGCCGTTTGGAGCTTGGATCACCTACGGTTTTTTCGCTTCTTTGGTTCCTGCCGGATTTAAATCTTCTTTTGCTCATGCTCTGCTCCTCTTTTTAAAATTAATATCCTCCAATCCTCCATTCAAAATTCTTTCCGTTATAATTGAAGCCAATCGGTAAATAGCGGCATTTATATATTCGGGGTCTTTAAGTTTTAATTCCATTGCATGAATTTCAGCATCCGTTAATACGGTATTGTGGGTCGATATGTTTTTTTTATGTGGAAATAAATTCACACTAGTCATAGCAATCTCCAAAGGCATCTTTTAAATGTAATATCTCAAGCGGTTGTTCCAAAAAAGGATTTGACCTTAACACAACCACATCAAATCTTATATACATCTTATTATATTTTCGATTGTTTACAAGAAAATGTTTAGCGGTTTTTATAATCCTCTCTTGTTTTTTTTTGTTGATAATAAGATCTAAATCGGATAGTTCGGTTTTTAATAATGTTTTTACTTCTACAAAAACCAAAACCTCTCCGGATGAATTTTGCTCAGTTTTATCTAAAGCGATTATATCTATTTCTCCGGTGCGGGTTCGCCAGTTGCGTTCTAAAATGAGGTAGCCTTTATTTGTAAGCCATTCGGATATTCGGTGTTCTCCTTTTGAGCCGAGAGAATCCATTATTTGTTTCTGTAGGCCCTTGGATCAATAGCCCGAACTATAAAAAGATTTTTATTTTTCTTTAAATCGAGCGGTTCTGAATCTTCACCTAAAACTTCGCCTGTTGCATCGATTAAGATTCGGATAAAGGGGCGCATAGGGGCTTCAGGTGAGCTTTTTACTACTCGGGCAAGAGAAGCATCATTCATTAAAACGATGGATCCGATAGGATAAATACCTATGCTTCTTATCATTACTTTGATTATTTCGGGATCAAAAATGCGGGCATTATCTGCAAGCAGGTTTTTCATGGCTTGATAACCTAACATTAGGTCCCGATAGGATTTTGGCGTTATCATTGCAACAAAGGCATCGGCTACGGTTATAATTCTTGCTCCTATATCTATATCAGTTCCTGAAAGGCCGTTAGGATGGCCTTTGCCGTCCCACCTTTCGTGGTGCTGCATAATGCTCAAGGCAATTTCGCGAGTGTACATGAGCTCACTCATAGCTGTCTTATATCCATAGGCTGTATGGGCTGCAACCGCCTGTTTTTCAATATCAGTTAAAGCTTCAGTTTTGTTTAATATATTTTGAGGTATTTTCATCATTCCTATGTCATGCAGCAGGGCGGCTATAGTTATCTCGTTAATTTTGTTTTTTGGAAGTTCAAGAGCTTCGCTTAAAATGATAGCTAGAATAGCCGTATTTACTGAGGAACGGGCAAGATTATCTTCTTCAAGCTCCGTTCCTAATATAAAACCTACACAAAGAGGAGGATTTTTTCTGACAAGTTCTATCAGTTGTGTCGCATGATAGTTTACAGGCATGTTATCTATCGGTTTTCTTGCCTTGAAATTTTCAAATAATTTTTCAAGGTTTTTTATAATTTCCAAATATTCCGTATGGAGCTGCATAGACTGGGAATCTTGTGTAAGTTTTAAAATGCAGTCGGCGGAAATTTCTTGAATTTCGGCTCTTTTAATTTTAGTACCATTGATGGGGTAGTCATCTTGAACATCAGCTCCTACTGCACTATCAAGATCTTCAAGTTCTTCAACCTCATCGAGTTCATCAAGTTCTGCTATTTCATCATCTAAGACTTCGCCTTCAGGTACAGGGTCTCCGGCTGTAACAACATATTGAATTTTCCAGCGTTTTAAGGTATTCAGTTCTGCTTCGCCTAACGGTATACCTCGTAAAAGAAACATATTATCCCCATCATCAAAAAATACGGGAGCCGAAAAACGATCTCCAACTTTTAATTCTGCAGTTTTAATTTTTTTGACCATATTTGAATCCCCTTTTAAGTTAATCCTTTTTCAGCAAAAAGGCAAA